>JAYZAS010000020.1 GCA_036339585.1 Pseudomonadota bacterium | reverse complement strand
AAGTCTTTGTTGTCGATGCCTGAGTCTGGATTGCTAAGTAGTTATGGTTAACAGCATTGCCAAGACTGTGAATACCGCCTTTTTTTAAGAAGCATAGTCAAATGATTAATACTAATAAGATATTTAAAACTCCCATACTCTTTTTGGTTTTCAATCGCCCAAGTTGTACTGAAAAAGTTTTTAAGGCAATTGCTGCTGCACGCCCAAGTAAATTATATGTGGCTGCTGATGGCGCGCGTTCGGACCGTATAGGTGAGATCGATCTTTGTTCCCAAGTTCGTTCAATTGCTACAAAGGTTGATTGGGAATGTGAGGTTGAAACTCGCTTTCAGAGCGAAAACCTAGGCTGCAGAGAAGCCGTATCGGGGGCCATTGACTGGTTTTTTGAGCATGAGGAAGAGGGGATTATCTTGGAGGATGACTGTTTGCCGTCGTCTTATTTTTTTGACTATGCAGCTACATCTCTAGCACGTTATCGCGATAACCCAAAAGTAATGCACATTGGTGGAATCAACTTTCAGTCTCGTGACAAAACCGCGGAAAAGGCTTATTATTTTTCAAACATTCCGCAAATTTGGGGTTGGGCAACTTGGCGGAGAGCATGGAAATGTTATGACCGTAAATTAAGTGGGTTGAGGGAATTCGTAGTCTCAGGTAGGTGGCGGGAATTGAATGAGGATATTGACATCTGTTATTACTGGATTCGATGTTTTTATGGTGCATGGTCTGGGAAGATCAATACATGGGACTATCAGTGGATTTTTTCAGTTCTTGAGAACAATGGTTTATCTGTATCTCCTGCCGTTAACCTCATAGAGAATATCGGTTTTTCTGATGATGCGACCCACACGAAAACTGGTTTTACGCAAGGCCTTCCGACTGAAAAAGACATTATTGATTTGAAGTCTTTGCCTGCCCCTGCCGTTGAGGAAGTTGACAGAATTAAAGATGATTTTGTTTTTAAGAAAATATGGCATACGAAGGAGGGGAATGTGTGTTTCTTATGGCGCTTGAAAAAGTTAATACGCAGGCGTTATAAGACCAAAAAAATGATTAAAGAAATTACACATATTGCATCTATCTGATAAAGGCACAGATACTTCAGTAAATATCAGCCTTTTCATGAACCGATGATGATCAAAATAGTAATTAGAGATGAGAGGCTACAGTGAAATTGCTGTAATCCTCTATCATCACAATATGTTACAACGAGGTTAAATCGATAAGAGCAACCTGCGATAGCATCTGCACGCAAATCTTTAGAGACTTCGAATGGATTGTTGTTGATGGCGCTTCCACGGGTGACACCCTAACTATAATCAAAAATTATGATGATTTGATAGACTGTCTACTTGCTGAACAAGACTAAGGTATCTCTATGATACCAATAATAAGCGCCTAGATTACGCACAAAGCATGTAAAAGGTAAAAGAAATGAAAATCATATTTGATCTGGAATGGTTAAAATACGTGCGATTTTAAAATGCAATCAGGCGAAACTAAATGCTGGTATTTAAAATATCCTCTTTAATTTCTTGCAGCGTTGTTTATGCCCTCTGGGAAATATTTGAAAGTGTATGAAAGTTTGGAAATGCCGAATGTAGATGCATAATTGATGAATTGATGTGAGTGTTAAAATATCAGTCATAACTGTATGCCTAAATGAGGCAGGAGCACTCGCGAGCACATGTGATAGTATTCGTAGCCAACGATATCCTAATTTGGAATGGATTGTTATCGACGGTGCATCAACCGATGGGTCTCTTGATGTATTGCGTGATTATGAAGATTGCATTACATATCTTGTGTCGGAACCAGATGACGGCATTTATGATGCAATGAACAAAGGCATAGGCCTTTCCAGTGGAGACTACCTTTTATTTTTAAATGCCGGGGATAAGTTGGCGGATCCGGACGTTCTCTACTCTGTGAAGCCATTTTCCGATGTTGGGATCATCTATGGTGATATTGTGGTAACTTCAGATGAAACATCAGACTTACTTGTATTACCTCAAAAGCTTCCTGAGGATTTCCTGATAAAAAAAATGATGCCGCACCAAAGCAGCTTTATAAAAAAAAGCCTATTCTATGAATATGGATTTTATGACCTATCTTACAGGATAGCAGCAGATTATGATTTTTTCGTAAGAATATTGCACGTGAATCGGGTTAAGAGCATGCATTGCGGGGCACTCATATCTATTTTTTACACGGGCGGAATTAGTAATGACCCAAAATGGAAGTGGTTGCGAAAGGCTGAAAACCACCGAATTAGGAAAAGATATTTTTGGAAATATTTTCTCAGTTGGGGGTATCTTCGCACTGAGTGCAAGTTGCGCTTTAGGGGAATACAATAGGCAAAAGTTCGAATGGCTTACCTCTTTTAGCAGTTAGCAGGCTTACGCCTAGTCATCAGCTAAAGGTTCTACATTTCTATGACCGGAATTCCTGGGTTTAAGTACATGCTAACTTTAGAAAGGTTAGAATTGGTGCGTATTAAGAGGTTTGTACGCGCCAAAAGAAAGCAATCCATAATGGCTTCCAGCCCGATTTTGTAACAGTCGAAATCTGCACCAGTCCTCTCTGTTTGGTGATGAATCGGTAATCCATCAGAACTGCGTTGTGCATCGATTGACAAGATCCGATCGCCTAAGCGATCTTTCATGGAATCAATAAAGTTTTGTTCATCGGTAGCGACAAAAACCATTGTCTCGGGCCTTTGCATTTTAATCATTTCATAAATTTTAGTGTAATTTACACGCTCCGCCTCGGAAAACCTGCCACGAACTTTATCGGTGCCTCGGTAATGAATGCCGATGATTTGGTTTCCTGAAAAATTATCACAAGCAAATGAATCAATCATGTTCAAAACATCGGGCCGCAATTTCAATAATCGGGTTAATTGGTGGGCCTGCTGGCGGGGCATTGCATTGCCCAAGTGAGTTAGCTTGGCAGCTCCTTTTGTTGGTTCGATGTTGATTGTACGGTCGAACAGACGATATTCTGGAAAATAGATATCATTTTCAAAATAGTAAGTCCACCACCCGGTCTCCGGGCGTCCATTCGTAAAATAACTCCCTTTATCACTTTCAATCCTCAGGGAGGATTTTATGAGCTTACAGACTGCCAATGCGCCCAGCACCTGCTGGTAAATTGAGAATAACCCTACTTCTCTATCTTGTAGTATAATTGTGCTACTACGCGCCGAGCGGTATTGATTTGCCAAACGAAGAGTTCGGCGAGTGTTCTCAAAATAATTTAAAAAATGTTTCATCATCTAACATGGAGTTAAACCAATAGCCAATTATTGGGACATAGATCGATTTGTGGCTTAAACTTAGAAGACCAAACTTTGGGTGCAAGCGTTAGCCTACCAGATTTCGCCAGCCAGGCCCCCCACCAACTGAAGGAACTGTTTGCGATGATGTGATGGGTACAGCTGCACATCAATGCCATGTCCATCCAGCTATCGCTACCGCGATTCCAGTCGCAGAATTGGACTCGCGTGAGTCCTTGAAGAAGGTCTTTGCTGAACTCGATGTCGTCTGAAAAAATGATAAGAGGGCAGTGTGGGTCTCGTGCGTAGAGTTCCTTGAGTGCGCTGTTGTAGTAGGCCTTGTCGCAGATGCCACCGAGTTCTGGGTGACCCACATAGTCACCTCGGCGGATATGAATTGAGCAGGTCTCGCTCTGGGTGAGTTGCTGTTGTAGCTCAAGGTTCTTGGAGCCCATGAGCGGTTTGAACTCGAAGTCAGCACAGATCTTATCGCGAATCGATTCGAAGTATTTCTCGGTTTGCCAGTAACCATCTAGATAGCCTGCTTGGGTTTCGAGGAAATGTGCTTGGAAATTAAGTTCATGGACCTCTCTTTTTCGAGCCGTTTTGCGCTGCCACCATGCTTGCCCGCGTGTGAGAGGCGACTGAGAAACGATAGGAATTCTATCGGAGAGCTGTGTTTGGAAGACGCGGTCGAGCTCGAAGCCGTTATGTTCAGATTTTGAATGGTGTGGGTGCCAATGCATGTAAACTCGGTTTCCCCGAGTTTGAAGAGCGCGGGCAAAGGCATATTGGAACATTTGGTTGCCGAGGCCACCACTGATGCGCACCGCAATCAAGTCAGGTCCTCCTTTGTTTTGAAGAGCGCATTATTATAGAACTTCCATCGGTGCCATTTGCGTTCCACATGTGTTAATGCATGAAAGGCGTGATAGCTGGTGGAGCGGTAAAAACGAATCTTCCTTGTTGGGGGTATTTGTCCTGGAAGCTCCATGTTTAAAGGGATTGGTAAGGGCGAGATACAGGCTGTTTTGAAGCCATAATGCCATTCGCGGTCTAATGCGACATCGTAAGGAAGGAACATCGGGAGCATCTTTTCTAGAACGCATTTCGCTGCTTTGCGGTCAATCACATAGGCGCCAGTGTTTTTAAGCACTTTTAAGTTATATGACAGTTTAAATCCGTCCGAAAGATCGGCGAAAGAAAGGTGTTTGCCGGGGCTAAATGCAGTCAGTCGCAGTAAGTTCCAGTGTTCAGAAAAATTTAAGGCCTGCTCAATGAGATTGAAAATGTTGTCAGGTAGCTGAACGTCATCTTCAAGGACTAGTGCATGATTCGCATCGGAGCAAAGGAACGCCCTTAGTGTTTTTATATGGCTTAGATAACAGCCAACCTCGCCTGCATTGGTGGTTTTGCCATGAAGAATCCGATACTTCCCTTCGTTATAATCTGTGATGGGTTCTGCCAAACGATTGCCATAAACGCCTTCAACGCGAGTGTGGTCTATCTGAAGTGCTTTAAGCTGCTTCTCCATGAGTTCCCAGCGTTCGGTTGCATGAGCAAGGTTAATTACGAAAGTGTGCATGGATATTATTTCCTGCGAATTTGGCGCCACTTTTTTTTCAGTAAAAACAAACTTTGGCGAAAGGGTTGATTGGCCATTTTGTTCAATTGAACTTCTGTTTTAATGCCCCAGCGACTGCGATTGCGGCGGTAAGCTAATTCGTGGGGCTGGTCGAAAATATTACATAGGAAGTTGGTAAAGGTAGCATCTTTCCACTCGCGAGGTTCCTCGCCGTTGATAAACCAAGGTTCTGACAACATAGTGCGGTAGGCGTCGTCGTCACAGTCAAGCTCGCGGACGCGTGCAAGGAGGGCGTCCATGCTGCTGAAGTCGTGGCAGTTGATGAAAGCTTTTGGATTAATGAATTGAGTTATTGTTGGGTCGCCCCAGTAGATGGGAATCGCGTTTGACTGAGCAGCTTGAGCAAACTTCTCGGTGAGATAGCCCGGGGCGGAATAGTTTTCCACAGCAAGGACAAATTTGTATGCAGTTTGAAATGTTATTTTATCGGGGACGGGACCGCCTACGTTGTTGCGCCATTTTCCGCCTAGGGCGACTGATTTATAGGTGTTTAGCGCTTCAACTAGTTGCTCGCGCTCGGGGGCGCCGTTCTTGGTGTTGGTCATTACATAGGCACAGAAACCGGTTTTTTGTGCAAGCGCTTCGGCCGCGGGAGGACGGGGTGCAACGAGTGTTTGGTATGACTCCTTATATAATTTTATAAGCGGCAAGCGACAGTAACGATCACCGAATTTAATTGGATCAAAGGCGAGGGCGTAGTCGCTTAGGTTGAAGTTTGGTGTGACGTATTCACCTGTTACAAAGATTCGGACACCTGTATAGTTCAAGACCTCATACCCATCAACGGAGTGAAAAACATAGTCAGCTTCACGAGCATTCGTAATTTGAAATTCATATTGTGATGACACTAAAGCTAGAATAGCTTCCGTTACGTAGTTTTTTAAACCAGCATCAATAAGAGCCACGCGCTTTATTTTTTTTTGCATGATAAGCTATGCATACCAGCATTTTGGGAGTATTAATTCAGGCTTGCTATGATTGCAACTAACATCCAGTGGGTGTGGAAATATCAGCGTTTTTTTTGTTGGCTGCAAGCGATCACGGCGTAGCAGGGTCACCTCCATGTTAGCAGGTATTTCTAGACTGTGTAACTTGAGTGTTTTGCGGTGATTGTTTGGGTGGATATGCACCACCGCGTGGCTTTTTAGTAGCTTTCGAAGGGCGGGAGCCATTAGTTTAAATGCAAAGCGGTTTGCAAGTTGGTTTAGTTTATGAAACTCAATAATGATAATACGAAAGCGCCGTAGAAGCTTTTCGGAAATGTTATGCAATACTTCATACTCGCTACTTTCGATGTCCATCTGAAGTAATGCCTCCGGGGAAACGTCTGAAGGCGGTTCAAGCATTTCGTGATACCAACTATCGAGCGTTATGAGTCCTTCCCTTGCGCAATTACTCGAGGCGATAAACTTTTTCTGAAAATGAAAGTTGGAGTGCACTACCGGCGGGGCTTCGACCGAACGGTCAGCAAGAAAAATCTGCATGCCACGCTTGGCAAGCTCTAGCTCTAGATCGCTACAACCAGCTACTCCTGGAGAGAAGCAATATTTAATACCATCAAGATCTTCTGGAATGAGGTAACCACCATCGTGTTTCGGGCCCAAACGAATAAGTTTCTGCTTCGTAGGCTTTATGCGCATGGAATCTACCAATGCTCTAAGATCAGTGGCTTTGGTTGTTTTCTCAGGAAATATTCCTGCGGGTGCAAGCATCTGCCGAAATAAGTAGTTACTCATAATTTTTTGAATAATGTTTAAGATTTTTTGTATGTAATAAATAATCGCCTAAAGTAGATTGCCTTTGTTGGTTAGGATACATCAGTGTAGGTTTTTCCCTATGTGCCAATACAAGTAACGTGCCAGCTCGGCGGGATTGTGCGAGCGTATCTTTTTTCTGCTACGTAGAAAAATTTGACGTGTGTTTGTGGTTTTCCGGTTTTGTGACTCGATAAAACGACTTAGCATACTAGCAATATTGTAATTCTCGGTCACAAGGCGTCGGGCTTCGATGACTGCCTCTAGTCGGCGTTCATATTCTCCAGGAGTATTGATGAGTTTTGTGATCATCTGGAGAGTGCCTGCATAATCATTAATATCAATTTGAACTAAGCTGTCTTCTGGGAAGTAATCCAACACGTTGGGGCATCCATAGTAAATCGGAACGGTATAACCCAGGAAGGCATCCGCGAGTTTTTCAGACCACACGTTAGGTCCATAGTGGTTCTCTATAACCAGATGAAAGCGGTAGGGGTCAAGTGCTTGGTATTTTTTTTCGATGAAACGTATTCCCCGCCCGAAAATTTCCAGCTCGGGCAGATCTTTCTTAAGAGCATGTGTGAATTCGTGCCTGCGGGCGTGCATAGTATGCACCTGCCTTTTAGCAGAGCACACGGTTGAGAGTTTTTTTGTCTTAATCGGTGGGGGCTCATCCATTAATTCAGCATAGCTTTTTCCGTAATGCCATACATTTCCAGTTTGGCTTCGGATTGCATTATGATGTGGCAAGGCTGTCTCATTCTGATTAGTAATGACATGTGCAAATTGAGCTGCAAAAGCCTTTCCATAATGGGTTACCGATTCAGGTTCTGAAGTGAGTAAAAGTGTCTGGGATGGCGGACAACGAAGTAACTCTTGCCGGCCTGGTAAAAGCGGTGAAAAGTCGTCCATCAAGACAAGCCAATCATATTCTTCCGCGAAGAGGTTACAGATAAAACGACATTTACCCCATTGTGGTTTGTTTTTTGGGCATTGATTTGACAAATCGGTGCCACCTTCTTTGCGACCTGCCCGGCTTGCGAGTTTTACCGTTATTATCTTATCCTCCTCCATTGCTCGCGACTAGATAATCCAGTAATCCCTTATCCATGATGTAGGCAGGCAATGTTTGTATATCTTTTTCCAGCCTTTAGCTGCTTTTTTTGAATCCGGGGGTGACCAGCGCCCTTGGATGGCGTCTTCTATATCTGGGTGTCCGTGGAAAGCGAGGACTTTTGTTCCTGGCTTGGGTTTTCGGGGTGTCATAATATATCGCAGAAATCCCCAAGGCAGACAGTGGAAGCGAAAGGATTGGCACCAGTTTTCGGGCCAGAAATTGAGCCTTCCAAATTTTTTGATTACTTGCTCGGAGAGGTATTCTTGAGAGGCTGTTCCATACTTTTGAATGACTGCTTTCGAGTTTTCTTCGAAGTAGGTCTTGATATGACCGAGTGTGCCGACTTTAAACGAGTAACAGGTTGCTTGACCGACTTTGTTGCCTCGGGAATTCCAGTCGTTGATAATACAGAATTTGTCGCCTTCTGGGTAACTGAAGAGGTCGTCCAAATTATCCATTATGACAACATCCAGATCAAAGAAGAAGACGCGTTGTCCACAGAGGTCACCCAGAGAGTTGTCGCAGAGGGCGGCCTCTTTGCGGTAATTGTAACTTGCATGGTAGATCGCTTCGTTTTGGGCTGGTTCTGGGTGGCGAATAATTGCGGGATGCAGGTCAGGAAGTGCTTCGTCGGAAAATAGATGGAAATCAATGTCGTGGGAGGTGTTTCTTTGGATCATTCCAAAGAGCCTATTTACATCAATTTCTGTATATTTTCGTCCCCATAAAATACAGATGATGTTCGTTTTATTGCGCATGGCTTATTAGGTGTTATAAGATTCCACAATAAACATCTATGGTCTTACGTAGCATTTGCTTCAATTCAAATACTATGCTCCGTTGAGGATTACATTTTTCTTGTTCCCATTTCTCCAACAAAGTTCCCATGGCGTCGATATCACCCACTTTGATTTTGCCCTCCGGAAGCAGGGCGTCGAGTTGTTCGCCAACGCCCCCGTGAGCGTAGGCCGCGACGGGTTTGCCAATTGCAAGAGCCTCCCGTGTGACTCGCCCGAAGGCCTCAGGATCTGTGGAGCAGGAGATAATGACGTCGGAGACGGCCATCACTTCGCGAAGGTCGCTGCGGTGGCCGACAAGTGTGATGTTGTTTTCTACGCCGGCCACGCTGATTGCGCTTTTGACTTCCTCCAAAAATTCCAACTTCTTAGGGTGGGGCTCGCCGACAATAAGACCGTGGACGGGTATTTTTCTCTCTTTGAGGCCGGCGATTACTTTGATGAAATCTAGATGGCCCTTCCAACGCGTGATGCGTCCGGCTAGGGTGACGACGTATTTACTTTCAAGTTGCGGATATTGTTGATGCCATATTTCCAGCCATTCGGGAGTAGGTTTGAAGCCATAGGGAAACATTACAGGGTCCACGCCGCGGTGGATGACGGTGAGTTTGTTTTTCTGCACGTCAGGGTAGTTTTTGAGGACATAGTCTTTTACACTGTTAGATACGCAAATCACATGTTCTCCTCGGGTCATGATTTTAGAGTAGGCGTTAACGGAGTAGAACCCGTGCACGGTGGTGATTAGGCGGGGACGCGTGATAGGGTCCATTTTACGCCAGGCGAGGTAGGCGAGCCAGGCGGGCAAGCGAGAGCGTAGGTGTAGAATGTCGGGGCGCTCTTTCTCTAAGAGACGGCGGAGGACTCTGACTTGTTTGAGTGAGCTGAGGCGTTTCTTGTTAACGGGAAGGGTGATGTGGCGACTGCCTTCGGCTTCGAGTTGTGC
>JAYZAS010000019.1 GCA_036339585.1 Pseudomonadota bacterium | reverse complement strand
GAAAATTTATCTTTTTGAAGTGTATCTAAGGATACATTGATTCGTTTCACGCCAGCTGTGGCTAGACCGGCGGCATGTTTTTCCAATTGGCTACCATTTGTTGTGATTGTTAATTCATCGAGCGCTCCAGTATTTAGGTGTCGCCCTAGCCTTTGTACTAACCACATAATGTTCCGTCGTACTAAAGGCTCACCACCCGTTAGACGAAGCTTTCGAACGCCGAGCTTAACAAATGCAGTGCACACTTGGTCTAGCTCTTCCAAAGTTAAAACTTCGGTTTTTGGAAGAAAGGACATATTTTCTGACATACAGTACACGCAACGAAAATCGCAACGATCAGTAACCGAGACACGGAGATATGAGATGGCTCGGTCAAAGGGGTCAATTAATGGGAGCACTGAAGCTTTGCTAAATTGTTGCATGGCACTGTTTTATCGACATCGTTTCAATTTATTAGTCTTCCAATAATCTTTATCTTTATAAAGTCAAAAACTAGTTGTCTAACATGCAATGAGTTTTTCACCTGCGGTCATAACTATAGTATAAACCAGAAAAGTTGGCTGTTGGACTATAGAAAACTTTGTACTGAATATCAAAAGTGCAGGAAACGGAAATATTTGTCTTCCAACAGCAAGTTTTTTTATACAAGTTTGGTGACAATGGCGTTTATTATAAAAAAACGCATATCAAATGCATATGTCGTAATAATTGCTTAAAGGTTCGGATGCATTATATATCGTACTATTACAACAATTTTTTCATATATTCCTCGTTAATTGTCAGCATCACTAACATCGATGCATGCATGATAGACGCGTAACCATGTCGTCGTTGGTAAATGGTGTTATACTGGCGGGTGGCAGAGGGCGACGGATGGGTGGAAAGCAAAAATCATTTGCACTTTTGCGTGGGCAAACTCTAATCCAACATGTAGTCGAGCATGTACAGCCTCAAGTAAACAAGCTTCTTCTAAATATAAATGACGATCCGTCGCCTTTTTTAAGTGCCGGTTTGCCGACTCAGCGCGACTCTTGTTCGGGGCACCTGGGCCCACTAGCAGGTATACTTACTGGAATGGAATGGACTGCTCGTGAATATCCCGACATTAATTATATCTTTAGTGCTCCCGTAGATTGTCCATTTCTTCCTGAAGACTTGGTTGGGAAGTTGCTGGTGGAGAGAGACGCAAAACAGGCGGATCTAGCGCTCGCCGCTTCGGCTGCACATGTCCACTACACAATTGGCCTTTGGCCTGTTAGCCAAAAAGATAGATTGCGGTCCGCCTTACTGCATGACGGTATTAGGCGAGTAGAAACTTGGGCAAAGCGGCATAGTATCGTTTTGGTCGATTATGAGGTTGAAAGAATTGATCCATTCGCCAACATGAATTGCCCTGAAGACCTGTTGTTGGCAGAGAAGATTTTGTTAAGTTAGGCTTGATGTAAGCAAATATTACGTCCACATTCTCGTAATTGGCTAATTGAGCCACCTTGTATGACAACATCGATAGCGTGGCTGGGTTTTGTAACGATAAAGCCGGCTAAAATCGAAATTCCATTTTTAAATAGGTCTGGGCTCATTGGAGTACTGGGGCCGATGAGCATTATCTTAGCATTCGCGGCGGCATTTAGGTAATCTATGATTTCTTTCGAAGATAACACTGAAGCCGAAATAATGACCTGGTTGGCAGTTTTTAATAATTGATCGGCTTTGCTAATCGGGTAATCATTTTGGCTAGGGTTTTTTTCGATTACTTTGACGCCTGGAAATCGGTTTTCGATATTGGGAAATCTGCCAATCGCCACAGTATTGAGACAATCATTTTTGGTGAATAAATCTAGCCCATTGTCGACTGTGCCTTCTTGATCCGGTCGATTAAAATGCGCATTTATTGAAGCTAGAGCCAGTGCTCGATCAAACGGATTCTCTGAATGAATGCTCGCAGCGAGTTCAGCTAATGGTTTTCCGCGTTGTTGCCCAGCACCTTTTAGGTTATAGCAACCACTTGTTCGCTTTACAGGGCTATGTGCCAATCCTATCCCATCCGGTCCCTCGACTAAAGTCCAATTAAGTCCAACCGCAACCATAGAAGCTTTTCCAGAGATTGAATCGGCCAAGCATTTAAGCATGGTAAATAGCCTTCAAGAAATCACAACATTATCATTTATGTGCAACGGTGTTTGCCAAATAAAATATCGTTAAGTTAATAAGCTTTGGTAGTTTTTTCAATTCATTGGAGGATCTATATCTTGGGAGCTATCAAACCATTTGTGAAAAAAATTTTCTCTTAAGGTGCTGCACACGTCCTAGAAGTAGAATTATGAAAAAATTTGTAGTTAACTTTTTCTGTTATGATTTTGTATTTAAAATGATTAAAGGTGAAAATTATTGCATTCAATATCGCCACGCCTAAATCAATAAATCGTGGGTGACACAATATATGTATCTTTTTTTGCTATATGGGCCACAAACGATAAAATGTTATAATGAACGATGATTTGAAAACTGTTATCGAGGAGATATCTCGACTAGATAGGCTAAAGCTTTATGGCCGCGTAAAAGCAATACAAGGGTTGCTAGTTGAGATTGAGGGCCTCGGAGAGAGATTAGCAATAGGTGAACGATGTCACCTCGAAGTTCGGGGCGGATCTTCTGTTACCTGTGAAATTATTGGATTCCGCGATAACCGTGCTCTTGCGATGCCATTCGGACCACTTGATGGCGTGGGACTAGGGAGCCGAGCTTTGGTGGGTGAGAGCCAGCCTGCTGCCTACCCGAATGAAAAATGGTTGGGGCGTGTGATTAACGCGCTTGGTGACCCTCTTGATGGTGGGCCTCCAGTTTCGAAAGGCGCAGAGGCCTATCCACTATGTGCTTCACCCCCTCCAGCACACCAACGTAAGCGTGTATCCGGAAAGATAGATTTAGGAGTTCGCTCTATCAATACCTTTATTACATGTTGTCGGGGACAACGAATGGGTATCTTTTCAGGTTCGGGGGTTGGTAAATCAATTTTAATGTCAATGCTTACGCGGCATTCTACGGCGGATGTCATTGTTCTTGGTTTAATTGGCGAACGAGGACGTGAGGTAAAAGAGTTTATTGAGGAAGATTTGGGGCCTGAGGGTTTGGCGCGGAGTGTTTTAGTTGTGGCAACCTCAAATGAATCTGCGCTTATGCGACGGCAAGCGGCATTCATGACCATGGCTGTCGCTGAATACTTCCGGGACCAAGGACGTGATGTACTCTGTCTGATGGACAGCATTACACGCTTCGCTATGGCACTGCGCGAGATTGGATTATCTGCGGGGGAACCTCCGGCGAGTAAAGGTTATACCCCGACGGTATTCTCAGAAATGCCAAAGCTCCTAGAGAGGGCGGGTCCCGGGATAGGTCAAGGAAGTATTACAGGATTATTTACGGTTTTAGTCGAAGGGGATGATCACAACGAGCCCATTTCAGACTCAGTCCGTGGCATCGTGGACGGGCATATTGTTCTTGATCGCACCATTGCTGAACGTAATAGATATCCGGCCATTAACATCCTTCGAAGCGTTTCAAGGACACTTCCCACCTGTAACTCAGCCGATGAAAATAGAATAATTGATCGGGCGCGGAGCTTAATGGCTGTGTACGAGGATATGGCGGAATTAATTCGGTTGGGCGCATATCGTCATGGAAGTGATCCAGCGGTAGATGAAGCTATTCGGTATCATCAAGGGATCGAGAAATTTTTAAGTCAAAACAAACAAGACAAGGCATGCTTGGAGGAGGGTTATCGGGAATTAGCTGACATTCTTGATATTCCAATGGAAGAGATAATTGAAGACAGTGTCACCCCGGTGGATAATGAAAATAGGGTTGGGAAGTCTGCTAATGCAGTTGGGGGCGAGACACCGGCAGTTCCAGCTGCTGCGGCACCTCCGCAACCTACAGAAAACTTAGTGCAAAAAGATCCGGATGCTCTGCCCAATTCGCAGGAACGCCGCATTTCATCTGCGGCGTCAAAAGTGGAAATTGAGCCTTTGGCATCAGCGCCAAAACCGACACATAGTGGGGATCCGTCATAATGAGTGCAATTAAGAAATTAATACGCTTCCATCGGTTCCAACTAGACGAGAGGCGTCGTGGTTTGAAAAGGTTAGAAGAAAAATTGATGGAGGTTGATGCAGAAATAACAGAAATTAAGACCCAAATTGAGCACGAAAAAAATTTCGCATCGCAAAATTACGAGGGAAATCGAGACCTAAACAATTTCTTGTCAGCTTCATTTGCACGAATAAAAAAAAAGCGGAAGGATCGTGAATTAGCGTTGGGGCAGGTAGAGGCAGCGCGGGAAGAAGTGCGAGAGGCATTTGCGGATGTAAAAAAATATGAAATTACTGATAGTGCTGGAGTGCAAAAAGAGCTTAGAGAAAATGAACGCCGTGAGCGTAGCGAATTGGATGAGATTGCGCTAAATGGTCATAGGAGAAGAAATTAAATCGTTATTGTAAAGTAATTTTGAATTGATGGAGCGGCGGCGGGCTCTCTTCTTGACTGGTGTTCGGTATGTAAAATTTGTCACACGGAAATACCTCTATGGGAAGTGCCTGCGGTACTTTTTGGCATCTCATCCAAACTCTCAACTTTGCGGTAGGAAAGAGTACCTGCAAAACCAAGAGCTGATAGGGTATCAGTATAAATTTTATTTATGCCGATGCGTATTTCGTCCGATACCGTATTTTGTGAGTACATAATTAACTCGATTATCTTGTTCTGGACCCGCCCGTCTATTTGTATCTGGCCGAGCTTTCCGAGTATTGCCTCAACGATAAATTGGAAAACAGGATCTGTTTCAGAACTTCCATCATTTGATTCGTCATCAGGTCGCACATTAAAGCGAAACTGCTGTATGCCACCATGGGTTAGAAACGGGATTAGGAATGCACGCCAATCTGAGCTAGGACGTTCTGGGGCTTGACGGGGTGCTTGGCCGACATCTTCCTGCAAATATTTCCAAAGATTTCCCTCAGCTTCCAAAATTTGACTTGCACTCTCGCCAAGGAATCGAGACATGCCACCATTTTTCATTGTGTATAAAAAAAGGAGCATGGATGCAGTTAGTTGTGGCCCAGCGGTTGGAATCTTTCGAATTAACGACGAATGTGTTATTGGATCGGCTTGCCTAACGATTTGTATGGCGTCTTGCAGGGATTGCCAATTGCCTAGCGGGTTAATAGGCGCGAATGATGAGCGCTCATTGGGTTGAGATGAACCATACACGACCATGGTCAACCTAGTTCCAATTGGTATAGCGCTTTTTATGTCTATTGTAATTGTGGCTAAAGGAGTTGTGATGATTGGTCTACCGTCCGGAGTACTATTTGTAACTGTACCGACTAGTTTTGTGCCGGGAGACCCTAAAGGGGCATCATTACTTGTAAGCCGACTTTTAATTTTACCTCCAGATTGACTGATGGACATCAATTGAATGGTTAGAGAAGTTCCTAACGAAAACTGAGGTTGACTGACATCCAATGCGGGTCTTGACACGCTATTTTCGGTGTTCCCCAACCGAGGGGTCGGAGATCGGTTTGTGTATGTGGTTTTGGTTTGTGGAGGACCTGAAACCTGCCCTGAGAACAACTCGCCTTTAGCTAGCAAGCCAGAGAGGTGGACAGGAGGTGGATTGTTTGAATATCTTATCGAAGATGGTAACTGTGCCCGTCCGAAACCGGTATTGACCTGAGGATACTCTTCCCGGGCGGTATGGGTTGTAGACTCGGGCAAAGAACTATTGCGCGGAAGGTCGGGGTGTATCTGCAATAATACCTGCGGTTTGTTTCCGCCTGATATGACCCGAACCATTATCTTAGTGCCAGTTGATAACGAGTCGTTTGATTTTAAGAATATTTCGCCCGTATCCAGTTTTATACGGGTCTCACCAACGACCGATGATTTGAGTACGATGCCAGAGAGATTTTGTCCGATTTCAAGAGGGGAGTGTCCATTTGGGAGACGAAGAAGGGTTGATTTAATTGTTGTCGATATTTGCTGCGACGAGAATTGTTTTGGTTCTCCTTTCGGGGGTTTTATGGCTTCTGTCATCTCAGAATACTGCTTTTGAGCTAAGGTTGAGAAATATTATGTTGTAGTGCTAGCATACGGGTGGTTGAGCGTAGGGGCGTCCTTTTTATTCTACTAGATCTGTTCGAGTGTTTTGATACGTGCTTTTGGATGAACCTCATTTTGAGACATTACTATTGTTACAGGCCGAAAACGCTCAATTACAGAGCGAACAAATGGGCGAATTGCAGGGCTTACGAGGAGTACAGCAGACTCCCCCTGCATTGCGTGCCGTTCAAAAGCAGTTCGTACCGCATTTATAAATTGCTGTAACTGGCTTGGTGCCATAGAAAGCTGTTGTTCATCTCCTTGGCTTATTATTGACTCGGCAAATGCCTGTTCCCAATCTGGCGAGAGGGTTATCAGGGGAATAAAACCTTGTTCATTGGTTGCAGTATCAGAAATTTGGCGAGCTAAGCGTGCTCTTACATGCTCTGTGATTTGGCCTATGTTTCTAGTATAGCCAGTAGCCTCTGAAATACCCTCGAGGATGGTCGACAAATCGCGCACAGATATACGTTCGCCTAAAAGATTTTGAAGCACCCGTTGCACGCCTCCTACCGAAATTTGTGCAGGTATTAAATCGGTAATGAGCTTCTGCTGCGGCTGATCTAGTTCGTCTAAGAGTTTTTGTGTTTCGGCGTAGGAAAGCAATTCGGACATATTATCGCGAATAATTTCAGTAAGATGTGTGGTTATAACTGTGGGCGCATCTACCACAGTGTAGCCTCGAAACATTGCTTCCTCGCGATGCTGCTCGTTTATCCAAACCGCTGGCAAGCCAAATGTCGGCTCTGTAGTGGCTTCGCCAGGGAGTGTGATAGGCTCTCCGCCCGGGTCCATGATGAGGAGCATATTAGGGCGTAACTCACCACTGCCGGCCTCTATCTCCTTTATTCGAATGACATAATTATTGGTGGGCAATTGTAAATTGTCTTGTATCCGAACAGCTGGCATAACAAAACCAAGTTCTACAGCCAATTGCCTTCTCAGAGCTTTGATCTGGTCTGTTAGCCGGGGTTCCCGAGCATTATTTATCATCGCAAGTAGGCCATATCCTAGCTCAAGTCTTATATTATCTATTTGTAGAGCTGCTGTAATCGGCTCCTCGGTGGGTGCGTCAGGCTCATCGGCAGCAGCTACCGCTGCCGCCTCCTCAGCCTTCGCTGTCGCTTCGCGTTGATAGATCAAGAATGCAAGCCCACCCGTAAGTAACGCCAGTCCGAAAAAAGGAAGCAGTGGTATGCCTGGCAGTAGTGACATCAGAATTAATAACGTCGCACTCATGGTGAGGGCAGTTGGATAATGCCCCAGCTGACCAAATACAATCTTGTCTGTAGAGCCTGCCGTGCCAGCTTTTGTAACTAACATGCCAGCCCCGGTAGATACGATAAGCGCTGGAATTTGGCTTACTAATCCATCCCCAATCGTAAGTAATGTATATGTTGAGGCAGCGTTAGCGAGCGTCATGTCCTGCATCGCAACACCTATCACAATCCCACCAACAATATTGATCAACGTTATTAGTAAACCCGCAATTGCATCGCCACGCACGAACTTTGAGGCGCCATCCATTGCCCCATAGAATGAACTTTCGTCCTCTAACTTGGTGCGCCTTGCGCGTGCTTGGTCCTCGTTGATCAGGCCAGCCGAGAGATCTGCATCTATTGCCATTTGTTTCCCGGGCATCGCATCAAGGCTAAAGCGTGCTGCAACTTCTGCAATTCTTCCCGCACCTTTTGTTATTACGATAAAGTTTATTATCACTAAGATTGAAAATACGATAATCCCAATCACATAATTCCCAGAAACTACAAAATTCCCGAAAGCCTCGATGACTTGGCCAGCTGCATCAGTTCCAGTGTGCCCATCGGTAAGGATTAATTTGGTCGACGCAACATTCAGTCCTAATCGAAGCATTGTCGCGATTAAAAGAATGGATGGGAACGAATTAAGCTCGAGTGGATCTTTGAGAAATAGAACTGTCATCAAAATCACAATGGCGAATGTGATCGAAACAGCAAGGCTCGTATCTAAAAACCAGGTTGGCACCGGCAACAATAAAAGCCCCAGCATAAAAACAATAGCAACAGCAAGCATTATGTCGCTGCGGCTACTGATGGCTGCAAGCAGACCGTTTTCAGAACTTCGTGGAGCCTGATCCGGGCTAGTGTCCGTCATAACCTAAGTGCATCTTCCATTTTCAAATGAAGTTACCAGTTATCCCTCGCCAGGCATCGGAACAGCAACGCCTTCTTGACTGTAGATTTTTAGTTTGTTCCGCAGCGTTCGTATCGAAATACCAAGAATATTAGCTGCATGGGTTCTATTGCCAAGACAGTGTTCTAAGGTTCCTATTATTAAATCCCTCTCAACCTCGGCAACAGTTTTACCAACCATAGTTTCAGCTTTGTTTGCCGCTGCTGCAGCGACAGCGGTAGCGTCGTCAGTTGGTAGGCCTTCACTTAAGTTCAACATTATCGCGTCAGTATCAATCTCGTCACCTTGTGCTAAGAGTACCGAACGATGGATTGTGTTTTCAAGTTCACGTACGTTCCCGCGCCAAGTATGGCATTTCAACGTTTCTTCAGCTGATTTAGTAAATGGCCGGTAGTCCACACCGTTTGACTCCGCATATTTTTTTGCAAAATATTTTGCTAAGGTCAAAATGTCTTTTGGCCGCTCGCGTAGCGGTGGCATAGCAACGTTGACGACATTAAGGCGAAAAAATAGGTCTTCTCTGAAATCATTATCATTTACTGCTTGCTCTAAATTACGATTTGATGTCGCAAGAATCCGCACATCAACTGGAATAGTTTGTGTGCCACCCACCCTGTCGATTTCACGCTCTTGTATAACTCTGAGAAGTTTGGCTTGAAGGCGTGGGTGCATCTCACTTATTTCATCTAATAGAAGTGAACCACCGTTGGCTTCTTCAAACTTTCCAATACGTCTGGCAACTGCACCGGTGAATGCTCCTTTCTCGTGCCCAAACAACTCCGACTCAAGAAGATTTTCTGGAATTGCAGCACAATTCACGGCTACAAACTGAGCAGTTGATCGTTTACTCTTCTTATGGATGTGGTTGGCCATAAGCTCCTTGCCTGTTCCAGACTCACCCGTAATCAACACTGATGCCTCAGATGGCGCTATTTTGTTTGCAAGAGCGATTACAGCGTCCATGACTGGGTCCTGGAATACAATTTCACTACTTTCCTCGGAAACAGCCTCAAGCACTGCTGCAATTAATTCCGCATCTGGGGGTAGGGGTATATACTCTTTAGCCCCTTGTTCAATCGCTGCTACGGCAGCATCTGCATCAGTTCCAATACCACAAGCGACAACAGGCACAGCAATGCGCTCAGTATCTAAGCGCTTTATCATGCTTCCGATATCGAGCTTGACATCGATCATCACCAAATCTGCACCTTGCCCTGTTCGAAGTGCATTCATCGCTTCATCAATGCTGCCCGCTTGAGCAACTTTGGCACCACGTGACAATGCAATTTTACCGGCAGTAGTGATATGTCCCTCAAGGGTTCCAACGATTAATAATCTCATTTCTTTTCCCGTTCTGACGCTCTAAGGCGCAAATTTGATTTGTCCAAAATCTCCGGTAATATCAGTCGAAATACTTGATACGATGTTCTGGAGGAAGCACTGTATTTAATAACATTTCCAATCGTCTTGGACTTTCTTTTCGTCCAATTGAGGCAGCTGACATCACATAGAGTGAGGCGATTAACATATCTTCTGAGGAATTTCGTTCGAGTTTTGAAGCTAACGGTGTAAACACCATATTGGCGAGAATAACCCCATAAAAGGTGGTGAGCAATGCAATCGCCATGCTCGGTCCCATTGTGCTGGGATCCTCGAGATTGCCTAACATTTGCACTAGGCCAACCAGTGTGCCAATAAGCCCCATAGCCGGCGATATCTCAGCGGCTTTTTGTAAAACTCTTATTGTAGAATCATTACGATGGGCCAAGGTTTGAAATTCTTGCTTCATCATAGCCTCCACATCATCACCAGATGAACCATCGACAACCATCTCAATGCCCTTATAAAGTATACTCGCGCTTTTGAGGTGAGTGAGATGTTTTTGGAGAGCTAGGACACCTTTTTTCTTTGCGATCTCTGCAATGTGAAGCAGATGCTGTGCTGTTGCTTCAGTGTCTCGACTAGCATGAAAAAAGGCTTGTAAAACAACCTTAAAGGAGCCCTTTATCTCATCTAGTGAGAAGCACGCCGTTACAATCCCTAATGTGCCGCCAATAACAATTAATATTGAATTTAAATCGAGGAACGCGTCAGGTGAACCTCCTAGCATTATCGCAGTCGTAACCAGAAGAAATGCCCCTAGTATACCAGCTATAGTAGCAATATCGATTGATGTCTTAGCACGAGGTGCTCGGGGTAGAGTGGCTCTTGCCAAGTCTTCGCCGGGGCCAATATTAGAAACCATTTTTTAGCTGCAACCTCTCAGGTGCTTTGATCAGTTTTGATAATTTCTGTCATGGTGATGCCGAGCTTATCATCAACAACGACTACCTCTCCACGAGCAACAAGTCGATTATTAACATAGATGTCAATGGCTTCACCAACCTTACGGTCAAGCTCAACAACCGCGCCTCTGCCAAGCTTCAAAAGCTGATTGACCTGCATGGTCGCGGTGCCCAAAACTGCAGAGACACGAACTGGAATTTCATAAACTGCTTCCAAATCTTGTGCTCCAGTTGGCCCATCTAAAGTTTCATCATCAACCTGTTCTTGGGAACCGCTTTTTTGCGCTTGATCTGGCGCGCCATCTGCTTCATCGTCAATTTCATTCAATTCCAGATCAGTTTCATCAGCCATCATGGCCTCCTAATGCCGTCAGGTGCCGGCAGGTTTTGTTTCAGTGATTTTGTTGTCAAGCTTGTTATGCTCCAATTCAGCTCCCAAATGGTCTTCGCTTTGATCTATCTCAGATTTGTGAGGGTTCTTGGTGATATTTTTTTCAAATTTTGACAATGTGGCATCAATGGTGCCCCAAAGACTATCGAAATCACGCTCAGCACCCCCATCACCCCACATGATTGCGCAATCTGCGGGGCCCATTTTCTCATCGCCTACTATGGTGATGTCTGCCTGACATTTATGGCTTCCAAGCATGCTCTGGAAGCGCTTTTCTATCTCCGCTGCGCAATCAGTATGAACCCGAATTGTAACCCTAACATTTTCATTTATTAGGTCTAAGCATTGTTCAAGAGCATGCTCAATTTCCTCAAATCCGTGTACTGCTGCCGTCTGAGGAAGTAAACGCTCACCAATGCGGCGGACTAACTCACTTGCTAATGCCTGCGTGCTTCTATGTAATCGTTGTTGTTCGTCTTCCAGAACACCTATTTCAATCGCAATTTTTTCTAGGGCTTCTGTGATTTTAGACTCAAAGCAATTCTGAGCAATTTCATTAGCGGCTGCTTGTCCTTCATCAAAGGCCTTTTGTTTGGCGGCCTCCACTTCTTCCATCGAGAATGTTGGTTCTGCCTCAACTTCCTCAACTTCCTCTTGCTCAGTAACTTTTGGCTTGTCAAATGATACGCCAAAATCAAAAGGCTGAGCATCCATAGTGCTGTCTTGAGTTTGATTTGGTTTAGCCAATGCGTTCATTTTTACCTTACAACTAATAGGGGTTTAAAAAAACCTGCAGATTAACTTTGTATGTCCTCAATTGTTCTTCTAATAAATTAACTCGTCATCTTTGTCGTCGCCTTCTGCGATTAGAATATCGCCACGCTCAGCAAGATCTTTTGCAGCAGTTACCAATTCTGATTGTGCTTCGTCGACTTCAGACAATCTTACAGGCCCCATAGCCTCCATATCTTCTCGAAGAATTTTAGCCGCACGTTCAGACATATTACTAAAAAAGAGATCGCGTAAACTATCTGTTGCCCCTTTGAGAGCAATTCCAAGCGTCTCTGTATTGACTTCGCGCAAGAATGTTTGGACGCCCTGTGGGTCGAGTTTGGCTAAATCGTTGAACGTGAACATTAGAGATCTAATTTTTTCAGATGCTTCAAGGTTTCGCTCTTCAAGCATTGTCATAAATTTCTCTTCGGTATTACGATCTAGACCGTTAAAAATTTCCGCCATCATCTCGTGGCTATCAGGACCCTGCGCACGTGCAAGATTAGTCATAAACTCCTTTCGTAAGGTCATTTCGACATCATCCACCACTTCTTGTTGCACCGTTTCCATGCGGAGCATACGCATAATAGCTTCCATCGCAAAGTTTTCTGGCAAAGAAGCAAGCACACGAGAAGCATGATCAGGTCGAATTTTCGACAGCACTACGGCAACCGTTTGTGGATATTCATTTTTTAAATAGTTTGCGAGAACAACTTCATTTACGTTAGCAAGCTTGTCCCACATGGTGCGTCCGGCAGGCCCACGGATTTCCTCAAGCATGTCGCCAACTTTTTCCGAACCGAGTACTTTTTCAAGAAGACGTTCGGTGCTTTCGAAAGTACCCACAAGAGACCCGCTAGCCCCTAGTTGCTCTGCGAACTCGACGAATAATCGCTCTACCAAATTGGCGCTAACATTCCCAAGGCTAGACATTGTCGTAGATAATTCTCGGATTTCTTCCTCATCTAACCGCGAAAATAGAACGGATGAGTGTTCTTCATGAAGCGCGAGCAGCAAAATTGCAGCTTTCTCTAGGCCAGTTAGGCCTCTAATATCTTCGCGTACGCGCATTTACCTCCACCTACTCTCTGTTCAACCTAGTAGCCTTTGTCCTGGGTTAGCCAATTTCGAATAACCGCAATGGCTGCTTCCGGGTGCTTGTCGACAATTTCACCAATTTTCATCAGCGAGGTTTCTTCCAAGTTACCTTCAAGGGCATCGAGATTAATATCTATGCGGCTGGCTTTCTTTGGCGTAATTGGCATAACAGTCTCTTCACCAGAATCTAGAGTCGACGTTGTTGGTTCTGTTGCGGATGCTTGAACAGGCATTCCGTTTTCATCGACTTGCCCTTCAGGGGGGGCCGATATCTGAGCCATGCCAGCACCTGCCAGTAATTGCGCTTCTCCGTCCGCTCCTATCCGTGCTCTGGATGCTGCTTGAGTGCTTTCAAAAATCTTCAGCACCATGGGTCGAACAAATAACAGCATCACCAGAATTCCGACAAAAGCGAGGGCGAGCACTTCGATAATACGACGTATGTCAGCCGTGGTGAAGCCAAAGAACGTGCTGCGCTCATCATCTATTGTTTGTGGTAACGGTGCGAAACGCATATTTACTACTTCAATCTTATCGTTTCGACTTGCGTCAAACCCGATAGCGGACTTTACCAGTTTTTCTATGTTGTCCAGCTCTTCTTTAGAGCGGGGCTTGTACGTCTCTGTACCGTCTGGCTCAGTAGTGATAGTGCCATTGATAAGAACCGCAACCGAGAGCCTC
Source organism: Pseudomonadota bacterium (assembly GCA_036339585.1). Taxonomy (NCBI): domain Bacteria; kingdom Pseudomonadati; phylum Pseudomonadota; species Pseudomonadota bacterium. Next base: position 72,659 of record JAYZAS010000019.1, on the reverse strand, counting down.
CTAACGCTTCCTATTTCTTTTACATGATTTGTTACTGTCTTCGAAATCTCAAAATTCGTAGATTCCTCTGTCCTCTGGCTGCCCGTTTGAGTTCCGCCTTGACCGGCATCTTGGTTGGGAGCATCGGGCAAGTTCTGGGCTACAGATACGGCGTCATTTTTTGCCTCGCTTGAGCTGGATGACTCTGTTATATTTTGCGAGGATCGAATGACCTGGCCTTGGGGATCATACTTTTCCTCCTGCGTCACGATGCGATCAAAATCCATGTCAGCTCGCACTTCTGCACGCACATTACCTATACCAACGCTGGGCTCTAGTAGCTGCTCCAAGGTTCTAGTCATCCGTCCCTCAAAAGCAACTTTAAGCTCATTTGCAGTTTCGCCTGCCCCTTGTCCATCACCCTTGTCGCCGCCACGGGCAAGAAGGGCACCTCGGTCATCAACGATTGAAATTCTGCTGGCTTTTAAGGATGGAACGGCATTCGCTACAAGGTGTTGAACAGCTTGAATTTGAGCGCGATCAAGTCTGACCGCCCCCCTCATGCGCAATATCACCGATGCGCTAGGCTCAACTTGCTGGCGGGAAAACAGTTCACGCCTCGGCAGAACAAGATGCACTCGTGCACTGCGCACCGACTGAAAACCAGCTATGGTTCGAGCAAGCTCACCTTCCAATGCACGAATACGGTTTATGTTTTGTACGAAACTTGAAGTGCCGATTGACTGATCACGATCGAATAATTCATAGCCGATTGAACCTGATGCTGGTATTCCCTGTTGCGCTAAGCTTAGACGTAGCTGGTTAACTTGGTCTGAAGGCACCATTATCCGGCTGCCATCTTTGGAAACTTTGTGGTGCACGTTGGCACCCTGCAAATTTGCAATAATCTGATTACTATCGCGACTATCAAGATCAGTGAAAAGCACAGCAAGTTGGCCAGTGCTCAGCCGATTCCACATGAAGAGAAAAAAACCAATTATTGCGAGGGTGACCCCGGCCATTGCGACGAGGCGTCCGACTCCTAGGTTTCTTATTGTTTCAAACAACGAATTCATGACTGCTTGCCCATAACGCTCTCGACACTATTAGGCATCCCGCTGTTACTCGTATTGATTGCTATGAGTATCCCAACGCATTTTTTGTAGAACTCAAATTCTTCGTGCTTAAACATGCAAAAGCATCACCATCATTTTTTAAATTTCTAAAGTCGGAATTATCGACTCTGTAAACTTTATAAAATATTATAAATAAAATAAAGCAATATGAAATATAAATGAAGTTAAAAGTGGGTAAAAATTGCCTACTAAAGAGAATAAATTAAACAAAGGCAAGCGATAATTTCAAATTCAATGTAAATTGCACTAAAAACTCTAAGAAAACTTTACCAATACAAAGTTTAGGATAGGTTGTATTTGATAATGAGGTCTGTGTGGCCAATTCAATAAAACTCCACCTCTTCTGCTGTTAGTGTGACTTGTTGAATAATTAATTGATTTTTTTAAGGGTTTTAAGAACCGCAGGATACAGTGTGGTTGAGATGTTTGAACGTGAGATTTTTCGTTCGAAAGATAACAAGGGAGCCAATTAAGGTCGTGCGGATTAACAAGACATTTACAACGCCATAAATAAAAGCGGCCTGCTTTTGCAGGCCGCTTAATTCAATCTTTTGTTTACAGAGTTCCTTTAACGCACAGACCTTACGAGTTCCTCGAGCATTTCATCGCCAGTAGTAATCATTCTTGTGTTAGCTGAGAATGCTCGCTGTGTCATGATCATTCGAGTGAACTCATCTGCCAAGTCAACTGTTGAAGACTCTAATGCGTTAGCTTGTATAAGGCCTGCTCCACCAGAATTCGCGGTCTTTATGAGGCCAGCCCCAGACTCTGCATTTTGTTTGTAAACATTGCCAGTCTCCTCTGTAAGCTCATTGGGGTTGGCAAATGTTACTATAGGCACTTGGCTGATAACGCGTAACTCGCCATTATCAAATTGCGCCGTGACAACACCATCTTCCGCAACCGAAACGCCAGTTATGGAACCGAACTGTCTGCCGTCTTGACTAATGTAGTTGGGTGTATAAACCCCTTCAAATTGATGTAGGCCTAACGCAGTATCGACAGTTCCCAAGCCAAGTGTTATCGATGTTCTGTCCTCAGAGGTGCCAGTTGCAAAATCGTTGTCGAAGTCGAGGCTGAACGTAAATCCATCAGAATTTGTCGTAAGTGCAGTATCGATGGTTTGACTTGTTAGATTTGTCGAATCAAGCGTTCCGTCGGCGTTGAACACCACCTGACCCAGGGTTTGAGTGCCCGTAAGAAGGGCGTCCGAGGCAGTATTGACGAAACTTGCGTTCGTTATTGCAGCTGTTATGTCCCAGGTATTTACGGTGGCATTTTTGGTAAACGTTAATGTAAGCGTTTCAGGTGTACCCTGTTTATCGATAACCTGTATACCAAGGTCAAAAGTGTCACCAGTCGCAGCGGATGCCTTTAAGTTTGCTCCAAGGTCGATCGTCGTTGTTTCAGCTGGTACGCCGACATCATCGGAAATATTTACTACCTCAAGTTCAGTGAGGATATTAGTTTCCTGAGGCACTTGGTTTGTAACCGGAAATCCTAAAAGATAATAACCTCCGGCATTTACAAGGTTGCCATCAAGGTCTGCACGAAATGAACCTGCTCGGGTAAAAAGATAATCGCCAGTACTATCCGCTTCAGCATTTACTGCAAACATTCCATTGCCAGAGATTGCCAAATCAGTTGACGAGGACGCTGCTTCAAGAAGACCCTGCTGGTCAACTCCTCTCAGAACGTTAGACTGTACTCCTCCCGGGGAATGGGTTGTTTGATTAGATGCGGTCGTTACAAGGGATGAGAACCTGTTGCGCACTGCTTTGTAACCGTGTGTATTTACGTTGGCAATATTATCTCCAATCATTCCAAGTGATTGGCTTTGCGCAAATAGGCCAGACACTGCTGCCCGCATGCCACCGAATAAACTAAATGCACTCATATCATGTCCCTCTTAATCTCAAACCTTGTGATGGTTTAGTTAAATGGTGTCCCCTGTGACTGGGATTGGTTGCTCGTTGTTTTGATAATGCCTCGTTATTGCTCACAAAATTTTACTTTATTCCGTATCGTGGATTTGTGTGACATTTGTCAAAGGTACCTTGACGGATCCTATACTTAGAACTGCAGTTCCTCCGTCAAACTCGACCCCAGTTACAGAACCGGTAATTCCGTAGGACGGCGTAATAGGCTGCCCGTCAGGATTTGTTGCGTTGATTGTGAGTTGATATTTACCATCAGGTTGCGCCACTCCCGTTGTAGAACTTCCGTCCCATACAAAAGAATGTTTGCCTGAAGTCGTTTCTGCTGCACCATAGTAAACCGTGCTGCCAGCCTCATTCGTGATTGTTGCAGATGCCGCTGCTGCATTCTGAGGAAGAGTATAACTAAATGTTGATTGCCCCTCCTCGAGCATATTTTCCTGACCTGTGGCCGAGACTTGTTTGCCCATATATGAAACTGCCGAAATCGCCATAGCATTTTGTTGTAGCTCTATAATGCTTTCGAGATTCTTATTTTGGGCGATCAATTGTTCTACTGAACTAAACTGAACTAGTTGTTGAGTGAATTCATGGGTGTCTAGTGGCTCTAGTGGATCTTGATGCTGCAGTTGTGTCGTAAGGATAGTTAAGAAATTATCCAAGTCCTCAGTCAGTTGTGATAGTGCAGATTCTGACTGAGTATTGTTTGCTCCGGCTAATGCCGTTGCAGTTGAGGTAAGTGCTGCGATGTCTGACATCTATTGAAACTCCAGCATTTTTTGTAAATTTTTTAAACTTGGACGTCTATCTTATCGTCGCTAACAATTTGGCGGTCTGTTGGTGCAGAGCCAGCGTCGGCATCATTGTCTAATGTTTCTGCCTCCTCGGCGTCATCTCTTTCATCTTTGCCGAGTGCTTGCTGGAAGCTGTTGTCTTGGTTTTTGAGTGTGAAGCTCAGGCTAGAAGAGTCGGCATTAAGCCCGGCACCCTGCAAAGATTGCTGTAAATGGCGCGCGTCCTGACGCAGCAAATCTAGCGTATCGGAGCGCTCAGCAGCGATTACAGCATTTATTTTGCCGTCATGTGCGACCTCTAGCTTAACTTCTATTCTGCCAAGCTCTGCTGGTTTTAACTGTATATTAATGCGGTCGGTGCCCTGACCGAGAGCACGTTGAACCTGCACCGAGATTTGTTCACTTACGAATCGAGGAGGTAGCTGGGGTCTTGCTCTCTGTGGCTGTGGTAGGTCAGTGGTTCTTGTGGGCTGTTGTTGTCCATTAGTCGCATTACCTACTCCAAGATCTCCACCAACCGGTTGGATGCTAGGTTGACTCTGAGTAACGCCAGAGCGGGCAAGTGTTGCTGCGAAGAGATTATTTCGTTGGGTAGCTGCTGCCAATGCCTGTTCAGCTGACTGTTGGGCGCCTGATGCAGTGCCTTGAGAGTCATTTTTAGCCTGTGTTCCTGGTTGATTTAGTGAATTATTATTTTGTTGGTTGGCCGTTCCTTGCTTGCTTCCTTGTCTAGTTACAGCCCCGTTTAACGCAATGTCACCATCATTGGCGAGATCACCTGCCGGAAGGCGAACTGGATCTCCTCCAACTCGATTCTGCTGATTTGCCTGAGCAGAAACAGCCGAACTAGCTGCGAGGTTAGCGGATGGCTGAGATACTAATTCCTCAGGTGCCTCCGTAACCTTAGCTCGCAGCCCATTACCCTTCGCATTTTCCGCATTGCGCATTACCGCATTAGAGCTTACCTCCTCCGCTTTTGTAACTTGCAAAGAGACAGAGTCCCGAGTTTGAGATTGAGCGACAGTAGCAGCGTTATTCGCACGGGCAACCTCGCGTGGTCCTTGGGTTGCGGATTCTGGCCGCGATGTTATTGGAACCGCAACCTGCATTTCCGGCGTTTGTGGCGTTATTGATGTGCTATCGTTTATCTTTTCCGTTTGGTTTATTGATTTAGCCCCTTTAAACTCGGTTATTGGGCTTTGATCAACATCAGGGTCCGAAAAGTAATTATTTTCAATCTGGGGACCTGCATTTTCAGTGACACTTTCCTCAACTGACTGTTCATTATCCAAAGTAGCCGGTGCATCTTCCAACTTAGTGACTGTGTCTCTCTTATCTGGGGTTGGTGCAAATGTTTGGTTGTGGATAGGGTCTTGGTCTACTGCACGCAATTCACTATTAAAATTATTGTCTTGTAGGGATAGCGTTAGATTGAATTCTTGACTGAGTCCTGCGTAAGCGATTTGGCTTAATGAGGCTCCATTAACTAAACTCGAAAATAATTCCCGTCGGTCTATACCGTCTTCTTTGATCACGTTACGGCGTTTTTCTGCGCCGCTAGTCGCATATAAAGTTTCGATCGGAGAAACATTGGTTGGCGTGTTCATGGTGGCACCCGAATATTATTTAGTTGTGCCCTAACCCGCAAGAGATAGGCCATATCGCTAAATGTCTGATATATAATGAAAAATTATTTCTGCTTGGCTTGGAAGGCAGGCAAACTTGTACTCGCGCGGCAAATAATACACGCACGTTTAGGCAGATTTTGCCTGCATTGGGCAGAGTACCGTAGTTTTCTGCTGCCCCTCCCTACATCAGTTGTGCTCAACAAATTCTTCGCGAGCACATAAGTCCTACTCGAATACCAACAGTGGTTTATGCGCGTAGACTAAGTTAAACCTCTTTATCAACAGCTGAAGAGGCATTTAACGTTTCCTCAAGCGTCTCAGGTGGTGCAACCTGATCTTTAAGATGTCGCACTAGAGTTTCTGGCGGAATGGTTTCGACGACTTCATCTGTCCTTGTATCGACTACTTGGAGAAGAAGTTTATTAAGTTCAGAGTTAAAATTGATATCAACCCGACGCCCTTTAGGCTGCATGTCGTTTAACGTTTCCTGTGCACTTACAGCTTGCTCGAATTGTGCACCCAGTCGGTTGTGTTGTTGCTCTCCGCCGGAGTCACCGGTATCTGCAACCAGGTTCACGGTTGTAGATGCATCACCTTGCAATGCATTGCTACCAACACTTACCTGAGAAATTGAAGAATTATTTTGACTTTGGCCCGTCTGATTAGAAAGTGACGGTGCATTAGATATCGGAAATTCCATTTTACCCTCCCGAATGGCCTTCTGCCACCCATGATGGTCAAAAACGCGAATGTGGTATTATTTCCTTCATAAACTATTCGCGCATCTGGTTGCGTTTGCCCTCCGTTTCGTGACTTTCTCTCACTTCGCGGAGAACGCTCGTGAAATCAGGATCGGCTTAGCGAGACTGTGCTATGCATCTACACATGATTTCCAATCCCTAGGATGCAAACCTGGTGCCATCAAACCAAAAAACTGCAATAGAGCCGGTTTTTGTTTACTTTTGTGCTTCTCATGGCCTCGAAATGAAAAAAACTAAACTTTTGGTAGGCATATTTTACCTACCAACACTAGTTTTGCCGGGCAAAGTTTGCCGAGCGACGGTGTCAAGCGTCTCGATGCACATATGTCGTGTACTCATATAGTCCGTAATCCTCGCGAAAAAAAAAACTTTCCGAAATTTCTGCAGTCAAAAAATTGGAAAAATCTCTTTTTGACAAATGGAACAGATCTTTGCGCTTCCAATCAACATTGGTTGACATAACATTGACGGCCAGTCCTTTTCTCGTTTTTGACCACATAAGCTTGATTACTCTCTGCATGTATAAAAACATAACCTTATTCGGAAGGGCGCGTTTCTCAGTAAATACACCATTCATAATTATGTAGTCTGCCTCTGGAATTGTGTCAGATTTTTTCAGCACATCTTGTTGTATAAAATTATGATTAGGCCACTTACTCCTGCATAGGGCGATAAATTTTGGCGATATATCGAGACCAATGTAGTCAATATTTTTTATATTATGGGACTGAATATAATCCAGTAAATGCCCGGCCCCGCAGCCAAAATCGATTATGGTTTCACTACCAGATCCTTTGACAATATCTAGCATCACCCGGTATCTAGTGGCTGCATCACATTTGTCTGGCCAATCAACACCAAGATGGTTGTCTCCATGATTTTCTAAGCAAGTTTCGTAATGATCAATAATTATTTGGTACGGGGGGCTTGCCTTTTTGGTATCCATGAGGGCAGGGTGGCATGTCTAAGGTTAAGAGAAAAGTCTTTTGAGTATTACCGCACATAAAAAGGATTTATGGACGACCGGAATAACAGTCTTGCCGAACGTTTTGTCTTCGGCGGAAGTTTCGCACCTACAGTCCAAACTGGAGGAGCCATTTAATGCACAAATATCGCACTTGAGACTGAAACCCGAAAATAATCAAAAACTTCAATGTCTTTTTGATGCAGATATGGAGCGTTATTTTGCAGCCGCGAAGCTTGCACAACATAACCCTGAGCTACATGCCGTTGGTAGCAGTCAGATTATTGTTGACCTCGTTTCCGAATTAGGGCTCGCAACTCCTGTTATATCTACTCGTCCTGTTGTTCACATTGTGGGTAATGGATTGGCAGTGCCCAAAGGTTACCACGGAACTCCATCACACCAAGATTGGCGGAGCGTACAGGGTAGCCTTGACGGTCTGGTATTGTGGCTGCCATTGACACGGCATAGCCGAGCTTTTTGGCCGCTTGAGGTTGCACGTTTTAGCCATCGTTTGGGGCTTTTGAAGGCCAAGCCGCACGAGTTTGGAAATGCGGTATCAGATGAGAAGCTCAGTGGATTCCCCTATACACAGGTAATTGCTAATCCCGGAGACGTTGTTGTGTTCTCAATGTTCCTTGCTCACCGAACTGGGAGATCTAAGGGTGCCGGGGTGCGTTGGGCGGCCAGCTTTCGATACAATAATATGCTAGAACCTAACTTTATATCGCGAGGATTTCCTAATCCCTACATTTATAAATCAAAATTTGACCTGATTGACGAGCATTTCCCGGATGTTCATTTTTTGAATCGATTCTTTGACAAGAATTAAGAATTCTCGAGAATTGCCAATCCCATTCCTCCTCTGCCGAAGCCATTTCCCGCTGTTATCATCCAACGGCGGCCAGCTTGGTCAAACACGTGCGGGTAAGCGCGCATCTCATTCTCCCATTTTCCAGGTGAATTTCGGAATGCAACATTTTTATCTTTTCGGTTCCATCGCTGGCCGTCCGAAGATTCTGCATACGCCAGCCGATAGGGGGAAGTATCGCCCCGAACACAGAACCACATATGAAATACTCCCTTCTCAAATATTACGGAGGGACGAGCACAAGCAGTTTCATACTCATTTGTAAATTCGAAACGGGCGTTTGTATTCGGTGTCCAATTTAGTCCATCTTCACTGGTAGCATGGGCAATTTTATATCGTGCTTTGGTGGGCGGAGTGGTTGACCATCCGGTGCCAGAAAGATACCACAGGTGCCATGAGGTTCCTATTTTGATGACGCAAGGTGTCGACACAAAATATGGGTCAGTCGAACTCCGGTCGAGTACTGGCAATGAAGAAAGACGACGGAGTTGATTTCCACGTTGGGCCGCAAGGCCAATCGCTACATGGAAAGGCTTGGCACCGCCGTCACTCCAACCTATGTAATAGTGCCAATTTTCGGTGCCTTTCCTGACAACCCATGAATTCATTACTCCAAATTCGTCAAATGTCCGTGGGAAACCTGGCGCGAGTGATGGACGTTGGGACAGTGCCAGAATTTTTTTGGGCTCTTGTAGGTCAATTTCAAGCCACGCCACGTGCGAGTGATTATTTTTATTCCTGGCCGTAAACCAAATCCGACAGCGCGTGCCGGTAAGAGGTTCAGCAAAAGGCATTGAGCAGTGGCTTTGCATCCAGGAACGCTGGCCCTTTGCAGTAAAAATATGTCCCAAGCCACGCCATAGCATTAGAATGATCTCAGGCGGTCGCTTGTGATTCGAGATTTGTAAGTTGGGTTTGCCTTGAAAATTGCCTTATCGTCAGTATTTGTCATTATTAATGATCCTGCACCTATAATATTTTCAACACCTACCGAAATATTGTCGCCTATAGTTGAGTTTACTCCGAGAAAACTCGCCCGACCTACCCTTACAGATCCAGAAATTACGACTTGACTTGAAACGAACACATCATTCTCTATCACGGAGTGGTGACCGATGTGATTGCCGCTCCATAGCGTTACGTTCTCTCCGATAATTGCATATGGCTGAACATTATTATTTTCGAGTAGGAATAAGTTATCCCGTGCTTTAAAATTATTTGGTACGAAAGCACGGCTTGAAACGTAATGTGCTATGTCATAACCTAAAGTTCGCGCGGCCTCGAGCTTGTTGCGCCGTAGCAAGTTCATTTTTTCATACCCCACCGCGATAAACATAGTAAATTCATCCGGCGGACATTTCTCATGAATGTCTTCAAAAGGAATTGTTGGCAAACCTAAATGTAAGTCTCGGTCGATGAAATTGCTATTTGCTGTAAACGCTGCAACCTCGTACTCACTGTCCTCTGTAAAGAAGTAGTGCGCTACTTCAGAAATCTGGCCGATTCCAAAGATGATTAGCTTTTTCATTCTTTATACCTAAAGCATTGGGTTATTATTACGCAAATCCTCTTCTTGCCAAAAGATAACATCCCAATGGTAGACTGTTTGGTAATGGTTGACGACTATTTGCAGAAAGCTTTAGCTTTACAAAAGATGGGAGATCACAAAGGTGCTGAGAAAGCATTTAAGGTGACGCTCCAAAAAGCTCCGAATGATCCCGATGCTTTGCATCTCTTCGGTCTATCATTGCATGCTCAGGGGAGATTGAAAGAGGCGGCAGAAAAAATTGCTTCGGCCATAAGACTTTTACCGGGTCAGGCGATGTTTCACACACATGCTGGGGTTGTGGCAGTTGCATTGGGAGACTTCGGTTCTGGAATGAAGCATTACCAAACTGCTATTGAGTGTGATCCGGAATATGTCGATGCATACTCAAACTTTGGAGTTTTATTGGACTTGTCTGGACAGTGTGAGGAGGCACTAGTTGTACTAAATCAGGGTCTTGCCCAAGATGAACAGTCAGTTAATATCTTGGTAAATCGTGGAAAGGTTTTGGTCAAGTTAGGCCGTAGTGTGGAGGCCGAGGCAAGTTATCGAGCTGCGATAGAACTTAATTCTAGCATTGCAGAAGCACATAATAATCTTGGTAACCTGCTAAAACGTCAAAAGCGCTACGATGAGGCCGCGACTGCATTTGAAGCTGCTTTGACTGCACGGCCAGGTTTTTTAGACGCACGCTATAATTGGGCACTCTCATTGGCTGGCGCAGGTAGGGTTGACGAAGCAGATGATATTCTTGCTCGGTTAATAGACGAGCGGCCGCAGCCGCATTTTTTTATAGCCCGAGCTGGGCTTATGCAAGCAATACCATCCTCATCGGAGGATATCGGACTGTGGCGGCAGCGCTTTGAGGAGGGGTTCGACGTGCTGCATGCAAAGCGCTTAAAATACAGCGGTGATCCGTTAAGCGTCCCGGTTATGAATTTCTATTTAGCGTACCATGGAAACAATGATCGCCCTCTCATGGAAAAGCTATCCGAATTCTGGCGTCAAGCATGTCCATCACTGAATTATGTTTCTGATGCTATTGCGCCGCATTCTTCCAGACGCCGTGTTGGATTTTTCTCCCGTTACCTAAAAAGTCACGCAGTGGGATATACTCTAAAGGGTCTACTTGAAGGATTAGTCGATAAGGCAGGCAATGAAATTGAGGTGGTACTTGTTTCTCTTGCCGATGAAGAAGATAAAGGATGGGAAAGCCTAAAGCTTAGAGTTTCACATTCGGTTGCACTGCCGCACGATTTAATATCCGCTCGTAAAGTTATCTCCGAATTGCATCTTGATATTTTGATTTACGCGGACATTGGCATGGACCCTTTTAGCTACTACCTCAGTTTTGCACGATTAGCTCCCGTCCAATGCATGCTTTGGGGGCACCCGGTCACAAGTGGTGTCAGTACTGTCGATTATTATCTATCTAGCGACAAGGCAGAACCCTGCAAGGCGCAGGATCATTACACTGAGAAATTAATCCGGCTTGGAGGTGTGCAGACATGCTACCAACGGCCTATAACGGCCGATAATCTCACACGGCGTGATGCTAATTTGCCCGAAAACCGTATTTTATACATGTGCCCTCAGAGCTTGTTCAAAATTCATCCGGATATGGATCAGTGGCTTGCGAGGCTCATCAAAGCCGACACTAATGGTCGACTTGTAATTTTTGAGGGGGATCCGCCAACCTTGACCAGTAAACTCATTTCTCGCTGGCGACCGATTTTTGGCAATGCACTCGACCGAGTGATAGTTTTGAAACGAACAGATTGGGATGGGTTTTTAGCCATACTAAGCCTCGGCGATGTTATCTTAGACACTTGGCCCTTTGGGGGAGGAAATACCAATTACCAAGCTTTTGGATTTGGTCTTCCAGTTGTAACTCTACCCGGTGAGTTTATTCGTGGTCTTGGCGCAAAAGCTTTGTATAAGCATATGGGAATATTCGATTGTATTGCAGCTTCACCGGAAGATTATCTCAATATTGCCTTAAAGCTTGGACAAAATAAGAAATTACGCTCAATGATATCGTCAAAAATTCTTGAGCGATCGGAACTAATTTTTAATGATACGGACGTTATTGAAGATTTAATAAAATTTCTGCGGTCGGTATCAATCAGTGACTAAGACAGATACACTCTACAACTCTGCGCGTTGGCATTATGAGGCCGGAAGGTCTGATATGGCTGGAGAAATATACAGGCAAATTATCATTATCAATCCACGTCACGCGGGTGCCTTGCAGATGCTAGGTATCTTAGCTCATAAATCTGGAGAAACTTCAGCAGCACTAGATTTGCTCAAACGGGCTGAAAGTGAAGACCCGAAAAACCCCGCACTCCTGATAAATCTAGGTGTTGTCACTCGCGAAATGGGGGATACGGAGGCAGCCAAAGTTTATCTCCTGAGAGCCCTTGCCCTCGACCCAAAGCAATCGATGGGTCATTTTAACTTGGGAAATTTATATAGAGAGACCGGGGAATTTCAGGCGGCACTTGATTCTTATGAAGAAGCACTTTCCTTATCTCCCGATAATCCAAATCTGCTTCACAACAAGGGGGTAGCTCTACGAGAGCTCGGGCGCGTAGAGGCAGCTGCTAGGGTGTTTTCTGAGGTTATAAGGCTAGCACCGAAGCATGCGGGGGCATCAAATAGTCTTGGTGTAATTTTACTCGAACAGGGTGAGCCGGAAGCAGCCCTGAAAATACTTCGCCAAGCGGTAAAGTTAACACCCAGCTCAGCTGAGACCCTTAACAATTTAGGACTTGCCTTGGTTGAAACTGGAAATCTCGTTGAAGCGGGTGAAAATTTAGAGGAAGCCGTTCGCTTAGAACCTAGTAATAAACAAATTCTAAAAAATATCGGTAATTTGGATGCGAAGGTTGGAAATATAACAGCTGCGCGAGCTAATTGGCGAAGAGCTCTGGAATTAGGCAACGACGATGGGTTGCTATTTCGTCTCTCAACGTTGCTACCGGTCGTGGCGTCTTCGCTTGAAGAGATGAACGCAGCTCGCATAGAATTAGACAACAGTCTTCAGAACATAGCCAGGTTGGATTGCCATCTGGACGACCCATATATTGAGGTTGGAGCCAGCAATTTTTTAATTTCATATCACGACACTAATAATAAAAACACCCAAAAGCATCTGGCTGAACTTTATCTTAATGCTTGTCCAGGTCTGGGAAAGGTTCATTGTGAACAGCGTTATAAAGATTCAAGGGTACGCGTTGGATTTATCTCGCGCCAGTTGCAGTTAAACTCTGTGGGTCGATGCTTCCACGGAATAATCCGATTTATGCCGCGGGAGAACATTCATGTGACAGCATTTACCTTCTCAAAAGGGTCGGATCCACTTTGGTCGGCAATTGCACACGATGTTGATCAAGCTATTGTCTTGCCGCCACGGTTAGGGGAAGCTCGTAAAAAAATAGCGAAGACCGGTCTTGATGTTTTAATTTATACCGATATAGGAATGGAACCGCTGACCTATTTCCTGAGTTTTGCACGGCTAGCGCCGGTGCAGTGTGTGCTTGGTGGACACCCAGATACCGTTGGGGTGCCCAACATAGACTATTATTTGAGCAGTGATTTACAAGAGCCAAATAATGCAGATAACCATTATGCAGAATGCTTAGTTCGGCTTCCTGGTGCTCCAACCTATTACGATCGACCCGAACTCCCGAAGAACCTGAAGACGCGGGCAGAAATTGGCTTGCCTCAAAAACGATCGCTTTATTTCTGTGCGCAAACTCTGTTTAAAATTCACCCAGAGATGGATATTTTGTTAGGCGAAATCCTTCGAGCAGACCCAGAAGGCTATATACTAATACCTGCCGGGTTTACCCCTGGTCTCTCAGACAGGCTGCAGGCTCGCTTTGAATGCAGTATTCCCGACGTCGTAGATCGTGTTAAATTTTTACCGGCGATGAGCCACATGGACTTTATGAATGTACTTTCTATATCCGATGTTTCTCTTGATACCCGCCCATTCGGTGGTGGAAATACAAGTTGGCAGGCAATTGGCGCTGGAACACCAATGTTAACGTGGCCGGGTCGTTTCCTTCGAGGGCGCTATACCGCGGCACTCTATCAATTAATGGATATTAGAGAGCCAGTCGTTGATAGCGGTGAAGAATACGTCAGCCGTGCGGTGCGGTTTGCGAAGGATTATGACTTTCACAGGCATGTCCGCGAGCGAGTAGTAGAACGTTCTGACTCCATATTTGGTGACATGTGTCACATAAATGCACTGAGTGAATTCATCCTTAGGGTAGCGCGGGGCTAGCATTGAGCCCAAATGTCTTTCGCTATGAGGGCTCTTTCTTCTAATGCCAAGTGCTGCAAAATGCTCCATTTTGAGCCTTGCCATTCGTTTAAAAATTTTAACTTGATGCCCTGTTTTAGGAATGTGGATTTATTGTAAAGGTTTCGTCCACCGGAGAGATTGACGTATGTATCCGCGCCCAATGAATTGGCGACGGCTATAATCCGCTGTGTGCCACTCAGCTGAGGGGGTAATTCTAGCAAAGAGGAACGTGTTGTGTTGCATGGCAAACCTAATAGTTTACAAGTCACCTTCAATGTAGATTCCAGATAATCTACGACACTTCCTACCGGGCGATGTATCAGAGACATTAATTCGCATGGAGCGGTCGACAGGGATGGGAACCGAGAAGTGCGTTGTATCATTGCTTCTTTTGCATCTTCGGCAAAACTAAGGTCTCGTATTTTTACCTTTACGTTAGCTTTTTGGAGTGGCAGCGTCAGCCATTGTCGATTTGAGTTCGAATCTGGCAGTACATTGCGGTGCACCCGTCCTCGACGTGGAAATTGAACACAATCATACAAAACCACTTTGTCGGCGGCTGCAAAGAGCCGGAAATATCCGGCATAAGGCACGAAATATGGCTGAATTACTGCTATGCAGGTCATATTTAGATACTAGACAATACACCGGTATGTTGCAAAGCTTGTATCACTCTCTGCATTTGATCACTACAATGAGCTCATGGATGATAGTTTTGATGAAAGACTAAAAAAAGGGCTTTTGTGTCACCTTAAAGGTCATCTCGACGAGGCTTACGAGATATATAATGCTATCCTCGATGAGAGCCCCGAAAATCCCGAAGCGCTTCAATTAGCAGGTGCCCTTGTTCTTGACCGCGGGGATGCCAAAGCTGCATGTTTGCTATTAAAAAAGGCCGTACAGCTTAACCCGGGATTTGCCCCGGTAAAAATAAATTATGGGATTGCTTTAGCTGCTTGTGATCAAGTTAGGGATGCTCTAGCTGAGTTAGAAGAAGCAATTACTTTAGCCCCACACTCGCCCGATGGCTATTATAATGCGGGTAGAGTATTCCTCAGTGTGGGGCGTGCCATTGAAGCACGTGATATGTTGAGTAGGGCCGTAAAAATATCGCCATCTCACGCGGTTGCGCAAAATGATTATGCAATAGCCTTGCAACAGTTGGGCCGCATTGAGGAAGCATTGAAAGCCAATTGGGAAGCATGTCGGTTGGAACCAGGAAACTCAGTTTTTAGAGCTAATCGGTGTAGCCTTCGATTAGATTTTGATGACCCAAAAGGAGCTGTCCAAGATGGAGAGAGAGCTACATCATTGGACCAAACTTGCAAAGAAGCCCAATATAATCTGGGAAATGCATATTGCGCGCTTGATCGGCCCGGTGACGCGCGCCTTTGCTACAAGCGAGCGATAGAAATTGATCCATATTATGCAGACGCTCATGCCAATCTTGCAACAGTAGAATTAGCGTTTGAGAACATTGCGCTTGCTCTGAAGGCTGCCGAAAGGGCGCTTGCTCTTGAACCAGCGATGGCGGAAGCAGCTTGGACCCGTTCTTTAGCGCTTCTGTTGGATGGTGACTATAAACGTGGTTGGGCAGAATATGAATGGCGTTGGGCCGCAGTTCCATTTTTAGAAAAACGCCAATTTGATGGAGCTGAGTGGAATGGTGAGCCAGTCGCGGGTAAAACCGTTCTAATTCATCACGAGCAGGGTCTTGGAGATGGATTACAATTTGTGCGTTATGGCGCACTGCTCGCGGAGGCAGGTGCGCGCGTAGTTCTCGAATGTCCCTCTTCTTTGGTTCCATTGTTTGCGAAAATATCTTGGCTCAATACGGTTGTTCCTCTCGGTAATAGTCTGCCTTCGGTTGATTTGCATGTTGCCCTAATGAGCCTTCCTAATAAATTTGGTACAACACTTGAAACGGTGCCAGCTGCAGTACCCTATTTGCCGCTTCCTAAGCCACGGGTTGACTTTGGGAAATTTACAATCGGATTTGTGTGGCGTGGGAGCAAAACAAACAGAAAAGGGCGACATCGATCATGTTCGTTGTCTAATTTTGAAATATTATTTCATCAGGAAGCAGTGGAGTTTATAAGCCTGCAGACAGAGCTGGATGATGAGGACCGGAGAGCTCTCAAAAAACTTGGTGTGAAGGAATTTGGGAGTGGGTTCAAAAATTTCCTAGACACTGCTGCGATTGTCTCCAGCGTTGACTTAGTTATTACGGTGGATACGGCTCTTGCGCACCTTGTCGGCGGCATGGGTAAACCGGTGTGGATACTGGTACCTCATGGCCCTGATTGGCGTTGGCTTCTAGAGCGAGAAGACAGTCCGTGGTATCCAACAGCAAGGATTTTCCGTCAAAACTCGAGGAGTGATTGGGGTCCCGTGATTTGTAGGGTACATAAAGCGCTGGCAGCACACTTGCAACGAGACAAATAATAAATGCAACAAAAAGTGGGAACCTATCAAAATGGATTATGATATTCCCTTGATGCGGCCAACTTTGCCACAGGCGGAAGTGATCATGCCATATTTGGCAGAAATCGACAGCAATCGTTGGTACAGCAATTATGGCCCATTGGAGCAAAGATTGCGCTCACGTTTCGCCGATATGTTCTCGGTCGACTATCAGAATATCGTAATGACCTCGAGCGGAACACTCGGATTGGCTATGGCCTTGCGTGAGGCGTCGGCGGGCGAAAGCGGGCTATGCTTAATGCCGTCTTTTACTTTCGTTGCTAGTGCGCACGCAGCTATAGCTGCGGGCCTTACGCCATTTTTTCTGGACGTTGATCCGGATAGCTGGGCCCTAGATCGGAATTTAGTGCTCGAAGCTCTTGAAGATTTGAACCAGCCGGTGAGGGCTATCTTAGCTGTGGCCCCGTTTGGCGCTCCACTTGATATTGATATATGGGATGAGCTAGCTGCTAAAACAGGAATTCCTGTTGTGATTGACTCTGCAGCAGGGATAGATAGTGCCCAAGCTGGCCAGAGCCCTGTTGTGATTAGTCTACATGCCACCAAACCGCTTGGTATCGGCGAGGGTGGTCTTATTATGTGTCGAGATAGCAATAGAGCCGAGGCTTTATTTCAGCATGGTAACTTTGGGTTTCATAAGAAACGGCTGGCAGAGGGTGCCGGTTTTAATGGGAAGATGAGTGAATATTCAGCAGCTGTAGGCCATGCGGCATTAGACGCATGGCCGGATTTACGGTGCCGTTTACGGGAGCGTGCCGTGCAGCTTAGGCGTGCATTGTCTAATGTGGACGGCATTACACTAGCGCCAGGATCGGAAACAGATTTTGCTAAATCTACCTTTAACGTAATTTTGCGGGAGACGTCTGTAGAGGCAGCAAAAGTGTTTATGCAAACTCAGCGGATTGAGGTTCGACAGTGGTGGAGCCGTGGATGTCATCGAGAGCCTGCCTTTGCGAATGCGCCCAAAGCAGAGTTGTCGGTCACAAACGACTTAGCAGATCGAGTACTTGGGTTGCCATTTTCGATAGATTTGAATGCGCAGGACATAGCTAGGATAAAGCGCAAATTAGTTGAATTCATAGAAAATACCCGAGCTGGGTAATATATTCCATTAGTGGTAAGAAATGCCCGGTAGAAATCGGCCGCCAACTTTTTTGGGATCGGAATTGGCATTAAATATTCATATAAAACATATGCTTAGGGCTTAGTAATTGTTGGCATGTCCGTTGCGCTTTTCGGAATAGGTTTGGCGCTTCAGTGGAAATCCGCACCAAAGGTATAACCGCCACACATAGCGCCATTGTCAAAGTCAGAAAGGACATGACAGATGGTAGATAAGATCAACCTATCCGTGGCAGTAAGGTCTAACCTACTGACACTTCAACGAACCGCTGGCCTAACCGATATAACTCAAGAGCGCTTAGCTACTGGTTTGAAGGTTAATAGCGCACAAGATGATGCTACCGCTTTTTTTATCTCGAGATCATTAAATTTTCGTGCAGATGATTTGTCGCGGATAAAAGATAATATTGAGCTTGGTATAAGCACAGTTACGGCCGGGTTACAAGGCATCGAGGCAATTACCGAACTTGTGGGCACAGCTAAGGGTTTGGCCAATAACGCCGCTGCTACTGGTGATACCAACGAACGATCAACTCTCGCGGTGCAGTTCAATGATATTCTTACTCAGCTCGATGATTTGACAAATGATGCCAGCTTCAATGGTATCAACCTCATCAAGGGAACGCCAGACAACTTAATTATCGATTTCAATGAAGATAGTAGCAACACCATCACGGTTAGCGGGCTTGACTCAACAACTGCAACAACTGGGTTAAACATTGCTAATGCTACCAATAACTTTGCTGATAGCGCTGCGATCGATACTGCTTTGACAGCAATTAATAGTGCTCTTGTCGAATTAAGAGGGAACGCAGCAACACTTGGGTCGAATAACTCCATTTTGCAGACAAGGTTAAGTTTTACCGAGGACCTGGCAAACACTCTGCTGGAGGGTTCTGGCACATTAACTTTAGCAGATCTGAATGAGGAAGGTGCTAATCTCTTATCGCTTCAAACGCGACAACAACTTGGGCTCAATTCTCTGGCATTGGCCTCGCAAAGCGAGAGAGCCGTGTTAGCCTTGTTCGGTTAGTTATTAAGTCCAACTGACCTGCGGTAACACCTCGGGAATTAAACTGCCGGGCAGAATATTCCGCCCGGTGGGCACATTTTGCCGTTTTTTAGGAAAATTTTGCCGCTTCTCCTAATTTTTAAAAGCAGCTGTCAGAAAATCCGGTTCAAAATCATAGGCTTATGCCCAGTCACTTGTGGGTCAATACTGTGGCACATCTGTTGCGTGACAACAGTCGAACTTTATCATTCGATTTGTGAGTGGTGCCCTAAAATGGAGAAACCGGCTTGGGGTGTTCAGCGGTCGCAGAAAGCGGCTGATATGTCCTAGAAAAGGAGCTAAAAATGGGTAATGAAATTACGCTTACGACAGCTGTGCGTTCAAACCTTTTGACACTGCAACGCACTTCTACACTTGTTAGCAAGACCCAAGATCGTCTTGCCTCTGGACTAGCAGTTGGTTCACCGATAGACGGAGCCAGTGCATTTTTCACCGCGGGGGCTCTAAACAACCGCGCGGATGACTTTGCGGCTTTACGCAATGATGTTGACTTGGGGATTTCGTCAGTTGCAGCTGCGATCGACGGTCTTGACGCCATTACAGAACTAGTTGAGCAGGCCAAGGGCCTTGCGAACAACGCTAAGGCAACCGGTGATACCTCGGAGCAGTCTACTTTAGCAGTGCAATTTAACGACATTTTAAGTCAGATTGATGATTTGGCGAACGATGCGAGTTTTAATGGCACAAATTTGGTTAAGGCTTCGGCTGATAACCTAATCATTGACTTTAACGAGGATGCTTCGAGTACCTTAACGATTTCGGGTCTCGATTCGACGACAGCATCTACGGGCTTAAATATTGCCAATGCTACCAATAACTTTGCCGACACCACTGCAATCGATACTGCAATCACGGCAGTGAATAGTGCTATCACCGAGTTACGCTCAAATGCGTCAACTCTAGGTTCTAGCGCATCGATATTGCAGACGCGATTAGATTTTGGTGATAATTTAATTGGCACGCTTCAGGACGGCGCGGGCAAATTGACCCTTGCAGACCTGAATAAGGAGAGTGCTAATCTGCTGGCCCTACAAACACGTCAGCAACTCGGCATCAACTCTTTGGCTCTGGCCGCCCAGAGTGAGCGGTCAATTCTGGCTCTCTTCGGTTAAAAATAATAAAAAACTAAGCTTAATTCGGGGGCCCGTCTAACTTGGGCCCCCTTTTTTTACCTTATTCTGGGGATCAAAGATCATAAAACTTTGAAAAATGCTATTTTGGTACGGAAATTGAATACCCTTTTCGCAGTAAGCATTTTTGTTTCGGTAAAGTACAATTGTTATAATTCTTGAGGCTTCTCTGTAATGCCATTAAAAATAGTCCTAAAGCCTGGAGAAAAAGTGGCTATCAATCAGGCTGTTATCTTAAATGGCGGGGAAAAGTCAGAACTCGTACTTGAGAACAAAGCCAGTATTTTGCGGGAGCGTGATATTATGTCAGAAGAGGAGGCAGATACACCTGCCAAACGGATATATTTTATGGTCCAGATGCTTTACATGTTCCCAGAAAAAGATCGTTATTATCAGCAGAAATTTAATCAGTTGGTTAAACAATTCATAAAAGCCGTTCCGAGTTCAACTTCTATTGTATTTGAGATTGGAAAAGACGTTATTACCGGCGATGTATACGGTGCTTTAAAAAAATGCCGTAAATTAATGAAATATGAACAAGAGGTGTTGAAGCATGTCACAGCCTAGCGCCTATCAATCTTATGAAAAATTTGGCACAAACACTTCTCAAAACGAAGCGAAAGCTCTTTTAGAGGCAGCTCGAATGCTTGATGACTGTCTTTCCAACCCAGGGGATATTGACTCATATAAAGCTGCTCTAAGGTTAAATTGGCGGTTATGGACAATATTTCAGGCGGATATATCATCCGATGAAAATCCATTACCCCAAAATATCAAACAAAATGTTTTGAGCTTGAGTGTATTCATAGATAAGCACACGGTGAACGCTTTGGCGGAACCAGATACTCAGAAACTGAATGTATTGATTGATATTAATAAAAACATTGCTTCCGGGCTTTTAACTACGCCAGATGAAGATGATATCGATGTATCTGTATCGGGCGATGAGCCGCCAGCTGAAGTTAGAACAAACCTCAGGAATGAGGAAATTGTCGCATAGCCTGAACTGTGCGGTGTCTGTCTTAAAAATGGCAGCGATGGTGGAGTTGTCAAATGGCAGTTGCTTGGTTTCAAGAAGGAAGGATTATTATTATTTGTAGATGCCTAACAGCCAGTTAAAGGCTTATGGTTTATTTGGGGGGCTCGTTTCAAGCAGCAGCCCAAACTCTCAATGCCTTTGCAACATCACTTATCAGATCGGCCCAAGCACCGGGCCTTTTTTGTCGGAATAACCGCATCTGAGGATACCACGGGCTATCATTGCGCTCTAAAAAATATCGCCAATCCGCCGTATTACCCAACATCACCCACACAGGCTTGCCGAGAGCGCCGGCTAAATGGGCCATTGCTGTGTCAACCGTAACAACAATATCTAACGAGTTGATTAGGGCCGCTGTTTCAGCGAAGTCTGTAAGATGAGAGCCCAAATCCATAATTCCTTCAAGGTCGGTTGGGGTTCCTTCCTTTTGCAATGAATAGAAGTCAATTTCTTTCATGCATAACAACTTGCGTAATAATTCTGGTGGACATGAGCGCATGCGATCATCCTGGCGGTGCGGATTTCCTGACCAAACGAGACCGACGCTTTTAACCGCCTTGTCGGTAATTTTACGCCATTTTGGAGTGAGAGCCGCATCCGCCGAAAGATACGGGCAATCTGCTGGGATCGTTTCTAAAGTACTCTTAAGAGCGAATGGCAGGCTAAGTAACGGAATGTGCGCGTCAGTTTCAGGTAATTTATCATTTTTTGAAATCACAGTAATTGCAGCATTTACAGTTCTCATCAGACGGACCAAGGTAGGTTGACAGGCAAAGGTTACTTTTAATCCCATTTCTACAAGTCGATTGAGGTACCGGCAAAACTGCAACGTATCACCGAAGCCTTGTTCAGCTGTAACAAGCACAGAGTGAGCGTTGCAATCAGGAAACCATCTTGGAATTTTTGAGAAGCAGTCTTTTTTTGGGAGCCTCGCTTCGTAATTACGAAAGCCCTCTTGTAAATTGCCACACTGCAATTGAGCTATGCCTAGACTTTTACGAATACCCAAATGATTAGGTTTGAGTGATAGTGCTTTCTCATAAATTGTAATTGCATCGGCTGGCCGATTAAGATTGATAAGTAATAGCCCAATGTTTGCATAAGTCGTAAAATCTAACGGGTTTTTTTTGAGCGCACGCTGATAGCATGACAGTGCCTCATCAAACCTTTCGGCTTGCCGCAATACGTTCCCAAGGTTACGTTCAGCCGCGGGCAATGAGCTGCTAATCATGAGGGCACGGCGCAAGACATGTTCCGCTTTATCCAAATTCCCGAGAGCCTGATGAGCAACCCCAAGGTTATTCAATGTTTCATAGCGGGCGCTGGTGGTTGTAAGTGCTGCCTCAAAATGCTCAACCGCCTCTGAATATTTGCTTAAATCACAAAGCGCCAGCCCGAGATTATTGTGAGCCTCGGCGGAATCGGGGTCTAGGGAAAGAGTTCGCTCCCCGGCTTGAATTGCTTCTTCTGTTTGCCCTAGTTCACGGGCTATTGCAGAGAGGCGGCAGAGTACTTCTACGTTATTAGGATCACGCAAATGAATTGCCCGAAAGCAATCTGCGGCATTTTTAAGATCGCCCAACTTTTGAAATAACGCACCGAGTTGGAATTTAGCTTCGGTATTCTCTGGTTGTTGAGAAAGACCAGCCGTGTAAGCATTGATTGCAGGCTTAAGTTGGCCGTGTTTGGAAAGTGATTTAGCAAACGTAAATATTACCTCCGGTGGCGGGTGCATCTGCAGAGCATGGTCTCCTTGTTCTAAAGCCTCCGTTATCTTACCTTGATGCATCATGCAGATTGCGAGCCCTAGCTGATGCTCCGGATTTTTTGGTGCTAGTAATATTGCACGTGACCAAGCCCCTGCCGCCTGCCCCCACCTTTTATCCAGCCCCAGAGCGTTGCCGAGGTTTGCAGCATAGACAGCGTTATTGCTGTTTATATTGGATGCTTTTGTGAAGCACTCAATCGCTAACTCAATACCACCTCCTTTGATTGCATTCACTCCTCGCAGGTTCCAAGATTCAGCGTGGCCGGGGCGATTTTTAATCAATTGGCGTAGGATATTTTCCGCGCTCTCGTGCTGGCCATCATCAATGCGTAATAGGATTTGATCAAGTACTTGATTTGCAGACCCAACAAAAAAACCGTCAGGTGATTTATCCTCGGACCGTGATGCCATTTATGTCGAATCCATAATCGGAGACCCTGCACTGCGCAAAGCAAGAAACATAGGTTCTTACGTTATCTAAAATATGCATACCTCAGCAGTCTACTTTTTATCAGACATTTAAAAAAAGGTGTTTAAGGTGAGGCGTTGTATGCGCGAGATGACCTGAAACGATGCTTCTAATTGTACTTGCTCAAAGTTTAGTTTAGCAACTGCTTCAGCTGTATTCACGTTTTCAATATCACCAATTTTAGTTTCAAGGAAAACTTTGACACTTCTATGCTTGCTGCGTTGTTCTGCAATCAGGTTTTGATCGAGCGCGATTCCCGATGCAATATTCTGAAGGGTTGGATTGACGCCATTGTCCTCTATTGCCTCATTTAGTTCTGTGATAGCTGCTTCTACGACTGCGAGTTCGTCCGCAGTAGGAGGCTCAGTAAAAGACATTTGCGCTATATTATCCAACGCCCTTATTACTTTCTCGAAAGGGTCAGCATTGGCTAAAACACCGTAGGAGACAACAAAACTATTATCGATTCTCACCGAATTAACAGTGTCATCCCCTTCATAATAGCCAGTGTCCGGGCCGTCATCATATGGCGGTGGAGCAGGGGCTGTATAAACGCCGTTGCCAAGATCGACGGGTTTTGTATCGGTCTTTCCCCCAGAAAATAAAAAGCGTTCGTTGTCTTTTGAATTTAGCAGATCGACAACCAGGTCACGAAACTGTTCGGCCATATTGGGAACGTCGAGAACATTTGCGGTGTCACCATTACGAGCACTCTGGAAAAGTGAACGCATCTCTCGAGCAACCTCATCAACCCGATCTACTGAGAATAACATCATATCGAGGCGCTGCTCAGCGATTTCTATATTTTCAAGAAATTGATCGGTTTTGGCAAGATCAGCTTTAGCATTCAGAAGGCGTTGTGCATCACCCGCAAGTCCAGAAAAAGTCTGCGTCTTTTTACCTGTTGCTACTTGAGTTTGGCTATCAAATAATCTTGCTTGTGTACGAAGTGTGGCTTGCAGAACTATTTGGCTTTGAGCATGGGATCCTATCCTGGTAACCATTTTAACAGCCTCTATGTGACGGAGTTAAAGAGTTCATCAAACATCGCATCAACAACCGAGACTATTCTTGCTGCAGCATTGAATGCTTGTTCGAGAATAACGAGTTCAGAAAGTTCTTCATCTAAGTTGACGCCCTTTTCTCCATCACTTCGGAACTTAAGGGACTCAAGGTAGGCACCATTAAATTCAAATTGATTCTTTGCCTCTGCAGCAAGTGAGGCCTGTAACGATAACATTTGTGATGCATACCCAGATATGGTTGTGCTTGTGCCCGCTATGCCCCCATATGTTGCAAAGTCTAACTGGGCATCAAAACGTCCAGCAATGTTATTTGCCGCGGTGCCATCCCCAGAGACGATTCCATCTTCTGTCGCTGCGGCTGTTAAGCTAAGTGTGCCGCGCGCGACCAGCGTTGGGTCGTCGGCAATCTCGGAGCGAACCTCTAACACATTGGAAAATCTGCGTTCATCGATATCCATGTTGATGCCCGATAGAAGGGTGCCGCTATCGGTAACAATAAAGTTACTGTTGTCGTCGCTCATTATAACAAGTCGCCTGCCGCTTGCATCATTAGCCACGAAAGCAGTAATATTGGCGCTCGATATCGCGGCCGTTGTATCTATATTATTCGCTATGGCCTCAAGATCGTCTCCTGCGGCATAGTTTACGGTTGCGGCGGTACTTTGGTCGATATCAAAAGTAAGCGTTCCAGCTATTCCTAAAGCAGTAGTACTATCAGCCTGTTGAGAAGACACAAAAGAATTGTAATCGGAATTATCGGTAACCGTTTGGAACATGTCATTAAACCCAAAGTAGTGTGCGAAATTTCGGGTATTCCCTCCGATTGTAGTGTATGCGCTTGTACTCACATTAATTGCGATACCGTTTGCTGCATCATCGGAACTGATCACAATGTTGCCATTAGAATTAATTGATGCAGATGCGTTGGTCATAAGATCTATTGAGTTCACCATGGATCCGGCATCGCCAATGGTACTAAGATCAGCGATATCAAGATTTTCAACGACCGCACCGGTTGTACGGTCAATTACCGATATTCGCACGGCACCAGTGCCTTGTATGTCGTCGGTTGTCGCAAAGCTGTGTGTGCTCGTTAGGCTGGTCGGAGGCGGTGTCGCCGTACCTTTGTTATGTTGATTGTTTACTTCATGCACAATGGTTTTAGTCAGTTGGTCCAACTCAGACTGTAAATCTGGTAAGACCCTATCCCGCAAGGCAATGAGTGCCTGAAGTTGTCCACCACTTATTTCTGAGGTGATATCATCCGCTGCGGCTGTCGAGCCATTAAGAAAAATACCCGTAATACCACCTGGATAAGCGGGATCGTCTGGGTCAAGATATTGTGTGACGGCATTCAATCCTCCTGCTGCACTATGATCCATAGCAATCGCAATGCTACCAGTTAAAAGTGTTCTTCCACCTTTTGTAAAAAGATCGATCCGGCCGTCTGAATTCTCTATTGCCTGAATGTCAATCATTTCCGATAGTGCTTCCAGCTCACGGTCACGGCCATCTCTGAGTGAACTGGTATCTTCACCAATTAATTCTCCCCTCTGAATTTGCACATTGAGTGCAGAGACATTCTCGATGCTGGCATCGGTAAGGCTTACAAGGCGCGCAATTTCTTCATCTGCCTCGGTGCGGAGACGCTGGATATTTTCTCCAAGAGTACGAATCCTGAGCGCTAGCTCACGCGCCTCGGCAATGGCTTCAAACTGAAAAGCCTGATTTTCCGGTGTTAGTGCTAGCGCTTCGAAAGCATTTTTTAAGGCGACTAGGGAAGTCGCGACAGAATTATCGTCTGATGGGGTGCCAAACAATGCCTGAATTTCAGACATGAATTTATCGCGCACTTCATAATTATTGGTTATGGTTTGAGTTTCTCGAATCTGTCGCAATAGAAATTCGTCTACAGTGCGTGTAATTGCAGCTATTTCAACCCCAACCCCAACCCCGGCAAGCGTTGTTTGAGAGAACGAAACATCTTTACGCGAGTAACCATCGGTATTGACGTTAGCGATATTTTCAGAGGTGACCTGCAGCGCTCTCTGAGTTGACTGAAGACCGCTTACTGCTGATTGGATTGCGAGCGTTAGGCTCATTTTTTTATTCCCTGTGGGCTGCCAATTATGAGTTTAAAATTCTTCGTTTAATGTAAATGCGATCTTACCCGCCATTTTTTGTTTGTCTGCTTGTGCCCTTTTACCTTGGCCGGTGGCGGAATATCCCGCAGGTGCTATTTGTTGGTTCTCAATAGAGTGGGCAATGGTCTCCACAACTTGGTGATTTACTGTCATCGCAGCGCGGAGCGCATGCACATTACTGCGAACCGCATCCTGAAACCGCGAATTAGATTTATGAAGTTTTTCACGCAGTTCTCTGTCAACGTCATCAAGAAACGCTTTATTCTGGGCAGCGTCATGCAATCGATGCTCATATACTTCCACAAGCGATTTTTTAGCCTCAATTAATGGCTCTATTGCATCTACACGCGCTTCCTTGAGCAAAGAATTTTCTTGTTCAATTATTGTTATAATCGACTCTGTCGCATCTAAAAGTTCGCTGGCAAGTGCATTCGGGTTCATTTCTGGGCCTCCTGTAAACTTAAGATTTCACGCCGCACTTCATCTGCTAATCCAAACCCGCCTGCTTTGGCTGCGGCTTTTCCATATTCTTGGACTAACATAGAACGGAATACTTTCTCGCCTTGGCCGCCGCCAAAAGGGCCGTCTGTCTTTACGCCGGCGAACATTGTTTCAAATACTTGGGAAAGAAAAAAAGCTTCTACATCCTCGGCGGCTTTTCGAGCTTGAGCTTCGCTAAATGTTTTTACTTTTGAAGCCGAAATCTCATTCGGTTTTTGCACGTTACTGAATTGGGCCTTAGCAAGGCTTGATGATATATCCATTACAGCACCTCAATTTCTGCTTGCATTGCGCCGGCAGCTTTGATCGCTTGTAAAATACTGATCATGTCTCGTGGCCCTATGCCTAACGCATTTATGCCATTCACTAATTCCTGAAGGGTCACGCTACTTCCAAGAACGGTAAGTTTACTTTTACCTTCTTCAACCTCTATTTTGGTGCGGTTTACCTCTTTTGTTTCGCCTGTATTTGAAAATGGCGCGGGCTGGGAGACTTGAGGCGTTTCAGTGATGCGTATTGTCAAATTACCCTGCGCTATGGCAACACTAGAGATACGAACATTTTCGCCCATTACTATTATTCCCGATTGTTCGTCTATTACAATCTTAGCAATTTGGTCAGGTTCTACACGGAGCTGCTCGATATCTGTTAAAAGCTCAATTACTTGATTTTGATAATTATCTGGCACTGTAAGTTGGACCGTCGCTGGGTCGATTACCCGTGACGCTGGCCTACCAACAAAAGCATTTACTGCGCGTGCGACCCGCCGAGCAGTTGTAAAGTCAGGATTGCGGAGTGATAGACGTACTTTTTTTAAGGTTGCAAGTTGAAATGGTATTTCTCGTTCAATAATTGCCCCGTTCGGAATACGGGCGCTCGTTGGCACGCCTTTAACCACCTGGTCAGCATTGCCAGCGGCTGCGAATCCGCCGACTTGCAAATTTCCTTGGCCCACAGCATATACTTCTCCGTCGGCTGCAAGCAGAGGTGTCACCAACAACGTGCCCCCTAGTAGATTCGATGCAGAACCTAACGATGAGACTGTAATATCTATGTTAGTGCCCTGGCGAGAAAATGGCGGTAGTTTTGCTGTGACCATCACAGCTGCGACATTTTTTGTATCAAGGCTTGTATCACGTGCATTTATGCCGAGACGTTCAAGCATGCCGATAAGACTTTCTTTAGTAAATATTGCGCTACCAAGGCTGTCGCCTGTTCCATTCAATCCGACGACCAAGCCATAACCGACGAGCAGATTTTCCCGGACACCCTCAAAGTCTACAATATCCTTAATACGTGACTGGGCAGCGATATTTTGGGTGGATCCAACTAAGATTATGATGCCCAAAACTACAGAAATCATTTTGCGATGAAAATTTTGCCAAACCAGCAAAAAATTAAAGGCAACATTCTGTTCTGCCACATACCGCATTTCATTAGCCTTTCTTCGGGCATGTTTATCCATCGTATACAGAAGCGAAGCTCGTGCCAGTTTTGTAGATTCCTAAATAACTGAATTTGCTATATAAAATACGGCAGAGAGTTTCTCTCGCTTTTGTGCTAGACGTTCTGGGGCAAGGGCTGCCGATTGGCCGGCAAAGATTGCCCTTCGTGGCTTGAAACATCTGAGACTTAAAATTAAAAAGTTAAGGCGTTTTGTATTTCTTAAAAAAGGGCTATGCTATTCATATGAAAATACAACGAACAGGATCAGTCAGACCTTCTACGCCAGTGAAACGTACTGGGAAAACAGGTAAGTCTGGCGATGCTAAATTTAGTGAGGCCCTTGATCAAGTAGGCGGAGGGGTGGGAGGTGTTAGTGGGGCGGCTCCGGCTCAGGCGGTGGATGCGCTACTAGCCATACAGGAGGTGGACGATGCCGTTGATGGTCGGTCTCGCAAGGGACAGCGGTGGGGCGAAAGCATTCTTGATAAGCTTGAGGAGCTGCGGATAGGTCTTATTGGTGGGGTGATTCCCCCAAATGACCTTGAGGCTATTACTCAAATGTTGAGGGAAGGTCGCGGCGAAGTGGAAGATCCAGAGTTGAACGAGGTGTTAGATGAAATTGAGCTCAGGGCTAGAGTAGAAATTGCAAAATTTCGTCGTTGAGACAACAGAAGCGATCCTCTCACAATTAATGGATCTATGCTCCGCAAGGTGCAATGCCGTATCAATCACAAAATAATATCTGGTAATTGTAAAAAGGGAGAGGGTTGTAGACTGCTCGCGCCACCTCACTAATAACGAGGCCGGCATCTTTTAGATGCCAGCCTCGACTAATGCGTAGATCTTGCTTGGGAGGGGTAAAGAGAGCTTAGGATCGACGCATTTTACTTTGATGGGATGACTTTAGATCTCTAAATATGGATTCAACAATGTCATTAGAATGGGAATATTATATCGACAATTTGCTGGCCGTATCTTGCTTGCTGCACATCAGTAATGTGGCCGCGTCCACCGTAAGCAAGTCGAGCCTCAGCAATCTTTTCAAATGCAACTTGGTTTGAGTTATCTATATCCTGAGGTCTTATTACGCCAGCGATTTGGAGTTCACGATTTTCGAAATTGACGCGTGTCTCTTGTCGGCCGTGAATTACCAAGTTACCATTAGGAAGAACCTGAGTTACGACAGCAGCGACCTGCACTTGAACAATTTCAGAGCGGTCAATGGTACCTTTACCATTCGAACGATTAGAGCTGTCTAAATCAAGTAAACTTGTTGGGGAGATTGCTTCAGGCAAAATCTGGTTGAGCTGGGTCTCGTAACCAAGTGCGGAACCGGCTGCTGCATCCTCTGTGTTGGTTCGGGTGCGATCTGTTTCATTATCAATATCTGCTTTATCGCTTATATTAACGATAACAGTAACGATATCGCCTATCTCGCTTGCGCGCAGGTCTTTGAAAAAGGCTTTTGAGCCTGGTCGCCAAAGAGAATTGATTTCTTGATTTGCGACCACTGGTTTTGGCATTGGCATGCTGACTGGTTTATACCCATTTTGGTGTGTAGGGTTCTGAATGTTTGTCATCGAAGGTTCTGCTCCAACGTTTGCCAGTCTATCAAGTGAGTTGCAACTAACTAGCATCGTGCCAGCAAGCAGCATTGCAGCAAGGCGTTTGTTAAAAAAAGGTTTTACAATCTGTGGCATCAGACACAGCTCCTATTTTCTGGCAACCGGATGGTCAAAAGTTACCGTGATTTCGCCAGGGCCCGTGATCACTCCCTCGACGACTTTCTTGCTTCCTATATTTTCTACTCGCACAGCTTCGCCTCGCGAGCCATTTTGCTTAGCTTTACCTCGCGCTGAGATACGCATGAACTTGGTTTGATAAATCATTGAGACAAGCCCGCCGCGCTTAACCAGCAGTGGTTGACGCACGTCTCTGGCGCGTATTGGCCTATTTTCTATCAGCGTTCGACGCGGTGCTTTTCCAATGAGCTCATTTTGGTCCACTAAGACATTTGGACCGATTTGCTTAGCGCTCACCGTTATGACTCGAATATCATCATGATCGACTATTTCACCTTTACGTATTCGACGGGTTACCACGGGAATTTCTATCATGCGCAGTAATGTGCCAGATACTGTATGGCGGTGACGGCCTCTATCAGCCGTGAGAATTGCAAAAAAGCGGTTACTAATTTTATCACGCGTAATGCGTTCGACGTTGAGCGACGGTGGTATGTTAGTTGGGAGATGCGCTTCTATTTTCCGTTTGTCGAAATTTACGGTGTAGAGCTCGGAGCGGGGTAATTCGGGCCTAAGTGCGGCAAGTATTTTTACTCCAATTTCCTCTTTTCCGATAATATGACTTGTTCTTTGCACTATAGCGATGTCTTGGGCTGAAGACGGCGCCCACTGTAAATTATAGGAGCGCGCAACATAAGCTAGCCATTCGGGTGTCAAAGTGGCCCGCTTCCCGGGTGCCGGAGCGCGGGCAATTATTCGGTCAGCATATCTACCTGCCCCATCAAAAACATCTCCGAGTGTAAGATTTTTTCCCTCCAACATAATGTGCCGATGAAGCGATACCGCCGAAGCTGGCAATGAAACTATAAGCCCTATGCCGAGAACCAGTAATGTAAGAACTGATCGGTAAAAGCATTTTGTTAGAAACATCGTCATCATTTTCATTTGAATTTACCTGATGTTACTTATGGTCGCCATCATTTGGTCCGAAGTCTCAATTACTTTTGAATTCATTTCATAAGCTCGTTGTGCGGTGATGAGATTGGTAATCTCTTCAACGACATTTACATTTGAGGTTTCAAGAAATCCCTGTTGCAAACTCCCAAATCCGGTTGCAGCAGGATTGCCCGTAGTAGCTGTGCCGGAAGCTGGGGTTTCCAGAAATAAATTATCGCCAATTGCAAGCAGCCCCGCCTCATTTGCAAAGACTGCAAGTTCTAATTGTCCGGCTACGGTTGGTGTTACGGTTCCGTCGAGTTTCACTTCTACTTGCCCACTCGAATTGATAGTGACATCTACGGCATCGCTAGGCACCGTGATGCCGGGCTGGATGGTAAAGCCATCTACAGTCACAATCTCTCCGTCCTCACTCAACTGAAATGCCCCTGATCGAGTATAGGCGGTTTCTCCACTCGGCAATGTTACTTGGAAATAACCTTCTCCATTAATTGCTACATCCAGGGAATTTTCGGTAAGGGTCAAATTTCCTTGCTCGGTAATACGGTATACAGCAGCAGTCTTAACGCCTAGTCCAACCTGGACACCCGCCGGTACAATCGTCCCCGTATCGGATGATGTCGAACCGACACGCCGCAAGTTTTGGTATAAGAGATCTTGGAATTCCACTCTACGGCGTGTGTACGCCGTAGTATTCATGTTAGCGATATTGTGGGAAATTACCTCAACATTGAGTTGTTGAGCTAACATGCCAGTAGCGCCGATATTAAGTGAACGCATCGTTATTTTCCTTTAGAGGTCACTGTTCATTATACTTTTGTTAAGATTGGCCACTTGATTGCCCTAGACGATTAATCATTCTTTCAATACGCCTATGTTCGTCATCAATAACCCGTTTGACGCTGTCGTGCTTGCGATGTATTTCGATCATCTGCGTCAATTCGATAATTGAATTTACATTCGATTGCTCAAGCATTCCTTGAACAACATTTGTTCGTTCCGGTGGTTTCTCAATCTGATCGGTTTGATATAAGTTATTTTGGCCTCGTTCGAGTTTTTGCTGATCCTCAAAAGTTACTAATGCTAACTTTCCAATGTTTTGGTCACCATCTGCCACGGTGCCATCTGTTGAAATGGATATGTTTACTGCTTCGATCGGTATCGTGATAGGTCCGCCGTTCTCAGATTGCACAACGTGGCCCGCCGCCGTTATCAGCTCATTATTTTGGTTGAGTTGGAATCGACCATGGCGTGTGTATCGTTTGCCTTCTTCCGTATTGACAACGAAGTAGCCCTCACCATCAATAGCAACGTCGAGCTCGTTGCCTGTCCGGGTCATTGGCCCTTCGGCAAGATCGCGCATATTGCCGAGTGCTTTGACAAAATGGTATTTTGAGTCATTAGAACCAAATCTTGTATTTTTTGCGTCTGTTAAATACTCAGAAAACAGCATTTCCTCGCCTTTGAATGAGGGCGTATTAACGTTGGCTAAATTATTTGCCACCATGGATAATTGGCGCCGCAAGACCATTTGACTAGAAAGCGCAATGTAAATGGTATTTTCCATATTGCTTTTGCTGTTCCTTAATAAATCATTCTACAATCCCAATATCGTTGTGCATGCCTTGTGCCATAAAAATTAAGGTTATTTTTCAATGATTTGAGATTATATTTCCCTCACTATATCAAGCAATTAGTTGTTGTCTGGCAGGCTTTGCCGGGTATTTTCTGCCGTGCCATTGGCTGTCCCAACATTAAAAAGTATCTGTGGCTGTTTGAATGATTTTGAGATAGACGTGTAAAATCATGTAAAAATATTCAATTTGTTGAATTTGTTTTTCACTTACATTGACTTGTTTTTAACTGTTCTCATCATTTGCTATTATTACATTTGACTGCATTGACTATGTTTTTTTAAAAAATTTATTTGTAATTATTGTTTTTATTTGTAATTATCAAAATAAGTACTCGCAGGATCGGTAAGGGAAAAATAAATGGCCGAAGATGACGATTTAGCTGACGGCGCGGACGGCAAAAAAGGCGGAAAAAAAATCATTCTTTTTGTAGTGGTTCCGTTGGTACTGTTAATAGGTGGGGGGGCCGGTGCATATTTTTCTGGTATGTTTAGTTCTGAAACAAGCGAGGAAGCTGAGAAGACAGAAATTGCGACCGATCCTGCCGAGGCTGACGAGCCCGGAAGTTATTTGGAGTTAGACGAAATGGTCGTGACACTTAGTGCTGGGCCAGGACGCAAACAAAGTTTTCTCAAAATGCGAATAAATCTAGAGTTGCAAAAGGCTAGTGATCAAGGGCGAATAGAGCAGGTCATGCCGCGTATCGTAGATAACTTTCAAGTGTTTTTGCGCGAACTTCGGATCGAGGAATTGCAGGGCTCACATGGGCTATACAGGGTGAAGGAAGAACTGCTCGCACGAGTGAACGCTGCTGCACACCCAGTAAAAATTAAAGATGTTTTATTTAAGGAAATGCTAGTTCAGTGACGGGCTGCTTTCTACATGTCCAGAAAGTGGCGGATGAGCTTTGGCTGTTACTGTTGAGGAATGGCCGAAAAACTGAAGGGTTGATGGCATGGCTGATGAAGACGAAAATCTAGAGACGGAAGTCGAGCAAGAGCTAGATGCTTCGGCGCAAGACGAAGGTAGCGAGGAGAAAGAAGAGCCAAGCGCGAAAATCGATGGCCCTGATGCTGCATCGCGAGTTCTTAATCAAAAAGAAATAGATAGTCTCCTAGGGATCAATGAGGGAAGCGACAGCGCAATCCAAAAAACCGGGATTAAGGCTATTATCGATAGTGGGATGGTGTCGTATGAACGGCTCCCCATGCTTGAGGTGGTTTTTGACCGTTTAGTGCGAATGATGTCTACAAGTTTGCGCAATTTCACCTCGGATAATGTGGAAGTGAGCCTCGATAGTATCACATCGATCCGCTTTGGCGAGTATCTCAACTCATTGCCTCTACCTGCTATGCTTGGTGTTTTCAAAGCGGAGGAGTGGGATAATTTTGGTCTCATCACGGTTGATAGTTCGCTGATTTACTCAATCGTTGATGTGTTGCTGGGCGGGCGTCGGGGTACCGCAGCTATGCGGATCGAGGGGCGGCCCTACACCACTATCGAGCGTAGTCTAGTGGAGCGCATGCTTGCAGTCGTCCTTTCTGATTTATCAGCGGCTTTTGATCCGCTCAGCTCAATTGCTTTTCAGTTCGACAGACTTGAGACAAATCCTCGTTTTGCTACTATTGCAAGGCCTACAGATGCAGCAATAGTGACAAAACTTCGCATTGATATGGAGGACCGTGGAGGGCAACTCGAACTATTACTCCCGTATGCGACGATAGAGCCAGTGCGCGAGCTTTTGCTTCAAATGTTTATGGGTGAAAAGTTTGGTCGTGATCCCATCTGGGAAAATCATCTGGCAACAGAAGTCTGGCATACCGAGGTTGGGTTGCAAGCGGTTCTTGACGAGGTAACAGTTACACTCAACGATGTTGTAAACTGGCGTGTAGGTTCGCGACTCCAATTGCAGGCGACACCAGAATCTCTAGTTGCCCTCCATTGTGGTGAATTGCTGATGTTTCATGGTTCAATGGGACAAAGAGATGGCAATATCGCTGTGCGTGTTGAAACTGATATGGAGACTTAATTTATGTTCCCCGAAATCTCCATTTTATTCGAGATATTGCTCGTGGGTATGTTGGCAATGATGATTTATTATGCTTGGCGCCTTAACGAGAAACTTAGTGATCTAAGAAACGATAAGTTTGAGTTGGAAAAATTGCTGACGACATTTGCTACATCCACGGAGCGCGCTGAAGATAGTATTTTAAGGCTCAAAAGTAAGGCTAGTGAAACGGTGGAGGTGCTGGAAGAAAAAGTAGTGAATGCAGTTAAGTTGCGCGATGAACTATCATTTATGGTAGAGCGGGCCAATGAAATGGCTGACAGGTTAGAGGCCGCAATTAATACTGGTCGGCGATCTCAACCAAAGAGTTTTGGTAGATCGCAAGATAAATCCGTGGCCGCTGCCTCAGATGACGAGAGTGTTTCGGATTTAAGCCTAAAACAGGATGACGGTATCGATACCGAGAGCAAGCGCCAAGAAAAAAAATCGGATCTTCTCAGAGCTCTAGAAGGCATGAGGTGAAAAAATGCTTAGCCGTGTTCGTTTGTTGCCGGTATTTATTTTCGTTGCCAGTTTAATTCTGACTATAAAGGCGGGCTCCATTTGGGTTGAGTTCGGTGATATTGAGGGGGGTATTGAAGTGCAAACAGCGCGAGCGCAGGAGACGCCGCAGCTTGACCCACAGGTAAAGAAATCCGACGAGGAGAAGGCGAACAAAACAAGAAAGTCGCCTGTTTCAACTCAGCCTGGTGATAAAGTTCAGGAAGAAAATATCGATCCCTTAGAGTTCAGTCGTTCCGAAATTTTGATTCTTCAGGAACTGTCTCAGCGTCGCAAGGCGTTAGATCGTCGGGAGCGGCAGATAACGCGTCGAGAGGGTTTGTTGCAAGCTGCAGAATTGAAATTAGTCACCAAGCAGGGCGAATTAAAAAAGATACGTCAGGATATCAAATCATTGTTGGGTGCGGCCGATGAGAAAGAAAAGGCTCGGTTGCAAAATTTGGTAAAAATTTATGAAAGCATGAAACCAAAAGATGCTGCGCGAATTTTTAATGAACTTGATATGAATGTTTTAATGGGAGTTGTTGCTAAAATGAGTGTTCGGAAGGTGGCAATGATCATTTCAGCTATGGAAGTGAAAAAAGCCCGTGTTGTTACACGCGAGCTAGCTGAGCAAAAGAAACCATTTTCCCTGCCAAAATAAATAGAGAGTTTGTCGAATTTGTGCTCGAGGTATCGTGGGTGGGGTTCAAGGCTGTTTGAGGTAGAAGTTTTTTAGTTTCAGGAGGCGCGACGAAGTTGAATGTTGACCTGAATATGCCCGTCCTAATTATCGATGATCATTTGGAAATGCGCCAGATTGTCCGTAACTTACTTAAGCAACTGGGGCTTAAGAATATCGATCAATCTCCTGGAGGAAAAATAGCTGTGGAAATGCTGCATTGCAAGGAATACGGCTTGGTTATAGCAGATGATAACATGGTTCATGTGGGGGGACTGGGTGTGATAGATAAAATTTGTTCGGATCGTAAATTTAAAGATACTCCCTGTTTTTTAGTGACTGGCCAAGGCAAGAAGTCTGAAATAACTGATCCGTCATTTGCTAAATTTTCCACTTACATTCAAACACCCTTCAATGTGGCAGAATTGAAATCTAAATTAACAACCTTAGTAGGTAATTTTTAACTTTATGTCAGGCTGTTTTTTGCGTAACGGAGCTATGGTTTTCAGATGAATCGATATGATAAACAGAAATTACTCCTGTCAGAAAACAAGAACCCTTACTTGTTGATATGCCTTTTTCTGTTGCTGCTCGCTTTTTTCATACTTCTGAACGCCACCGCAAAATTTGAAGCGAGTAAAGTAAGGGGTGTGTTGATTTCGCTCGCAGAGACCTTTCAAACAAACAATTTTTCTGATGGTCCTGATCGGTCTATTTTGCCCGTCTTCGGGAAAATGCTTTCACCAGAAGCATTTCTGTCAAAGATAAAGTATTTGTGGGTTAGTTTTGTCGAAAGAGAAAATCTCATAACCTCGCATATGCCAAACAATGTACAGATCATTTTATCAGCGAATGAACTTTTTCTTGGCGGCGAGGCACAATTGAGACGTGACCGTCACGATTTGCTTAATCGGACAGCAACTGCATTGAGTGCTGAGACGCCAGGCTTTGTCAGCTACATTCAACTAATTTTTAGCTGTAAAAATGAACCTAGCAGACGAATGCAGCATGACACAGAATTAGCTATTAAACGTGCGGAAGTGCTCGCTCAGAAAATTATAGATTTTGGTGCTCCGGCATCCAGAGTTTCGTTAGGGTTGTATGAAGGCAAAGAAAATTCGGTGCTGGTAAAATTTGGAATAAATAATATCAGTCAGCTGAAATACAAATTACAAAGACTGGTGCGGTAGATGGTCAACTTCAACAACTTCGAAGTTCGAAGCAAAACGGAAAAAGGAGCGGCTCCTTCATGGCTCTTAAGTTTCGGAGACCTCACCGCAATATTGACAACGTTTTTTGTCCTGCTGTTTTCCATGTCAACACTGCAATCAGAGAAATGGCAAGAATTAGTTCCCGGGCTGGCTTCATCCAAATCCGGTCTTGAGAGGGAGGAGCCAATTCCAGGCAAGAATGCTGCACCAACTTTTAGAGAGCGTGCACCTGCATTACCGCTCGGCTATCTCAGTGAAGTATTAAAGGAGACATTTAAGGCAGATCCAATATTAAAAACAACAGGTGTTTACCAAGTGCAGAATTCCTTAATTGTGACTTTACCCGATGAAGCTCTTTTCAGTGCTGGTGAAGCAGATTTATCCGACCAAGCCAAGAAAATACTATTCAACCTAGGCGGTGTAATTTCGACACTTGGAAATCGAATTGATATTGAGGGGCACAGTGCACCGAATGAAGATCACAATGAGATTTTAGCGTCTGATTGGAAGCTGTCATTGGCTCGAGCATTGGCAGTTTCAACTGAACTTGAAAAAAGTGGCTATAACAAAATGCTTGTAGTTCTCGGGCATGGTGCGTCGCAGTCTCAGTTGCTCGATGAACGCTTCGCCTCTGGTTGGCCAGATAAATTGGCGAGACGTGTTGATATAATAATTCATCCTGAAAAAGGCGATTTCAGATGAGGCTCACACTCATTTTCAGGATTGTGGCATATGCAGCGGCTATCTACGGAACAACTTTGATCGCTCCGTTGTCAGCCCAGGAAAAAGTAGCAGTTCAAGGGTGGGCGCGCGAAAGTTTCGGAAGAATTGTTTTCGATTGGCCACGCCCGGTAAAATATCAGGCGGTGATAAACGGCAGCAAACTAATTGTTAGTTTTGAACGTCAGTTTAATTCTGATTTGAAACAGTTACCAATAACTCTGAAAGACTACCTTGTTGAAGGTACAGTCTCCGGCCAAGGACGGGTGGTGACGTTCGGTTTGAAAGGTAACTTTCAGCTTCGAACATACCCCCGGGGTAATTCAATTATTTTAGATCTGAGACGTTTAGGAGTAAATGAAATAGAGGGGAAGAGGCTGGCTCTTCCTAAAGCCGAGGCGCCAACTAGCATTAACGTTAGGGTAGGCAGTAATAAGGGATTCACACGCTTGGTGTTCGATTGGAAACGCAGAATTAACTATCGTGTTCGCAGTTCGCCCACAAAGGTTTCGCTTAGTTTTGATCAAGAGGCTAAACTTGATCTACCTAAGCTAAAAAAACGTTTGCCATCAGGTATAACCAATCCGATCGCTTTAAATCTCGCTGGGCGATTAGAATTCTCTGTTGAAAAAACCCCTAACCGAGCATCGCGCAGTTTTCGTGCTGGTAATCGTATTGTATTGGATATCTATGATCCCAAACCTGCAGCAGAAAAGAATGCTAAGCGGATTATCCCGTCAAAAATAAGTCGTGTTGAGCCACGTAAGAAAGCAAAAAGTTCAAATGTACCATCGGAAACAACAAACACAGAATCGGTAAATATCTCGGGGGGGGGCAAACAGAAAAAGTCAGGGAATTCGAGAGGGTTGGCGTTATCAAAACCTAAATCAGTTGATAGAAAAAGTATCAAAAAGGCTGTTGGTTTAAAGTCACTCGCCGGGACTAAAAAACAGCGAGAGCATACTGCAAATAAAAGCAAGATTATTCAAAACTCTTCTATAGCTGCCACAGCCAATGACAAAGTTTCTTCAGTAGTATTGCCAGGTGCAGTTAGCGAGGAAAAAGCTGAAGTGGTGCCTAATGTAACGCCGCAGGCGGCTCCAACGCCAAAGGTTGAAATATCACCAAAATTATTACCGGCTCCATCGGTTAAAGCAGCTTCCAAATCACCACCTTCGGTGAACCTGAAGGTAGACAAGGAAACCGCTCAAAAAACCCTATCTAAACTCTTTGTGCAGAATAAGGCCGACCGATCTCTAAGATCGTCTGCAAAATCTAATAACAACGCGAATGGTGTCGACAATGAAGCTTTGTCAAAATCTGTCAGCTTTGTCTTTGGTTGGCCAGAATCTGTCGGTGCTGCGGTGTTTCGGCGAGGGGATTTTATTTGGGTGGTTTTCGACCGTGCAAAGCCGCTCAAGCTGGACTCACTCAGGGCCGCTGGCCAAACGCTGGTAAGTAATATTGTACAGCTTCCTGCTAATGAAGCCACGGTATTACGCCTCAAAACCAAGGCAGGAATAAACCCAAAAGTGAGCCAAATAGGCACAAATTGGGAAGTTAGTTTTGGTAGTTGGCCTATCACCCCCGACATTCCGATACCAATTGATTTTACAGCTGATGAAGGAGGGGGGGCTCAGCTCCTTTTTGCTGGTGTTGCAGCTGACAGCATAGTTACAATCAAGGATCCTGATATTGGTGATTCGATAAAGGTTGCGCCCATGGCGGTGCCTGGAAGGGGTATAGGGGAAAAGCACGTCTATCCTGAATTTCAGGTGTTGGCATCAAGCCAAGGAGTAGCACTGATTCCTCTGTCGGACCAATTAAGCCTCGGAAATTCGGGTGGCAGGGGAATGCTTGTGGCTACTGATGGAGGGTTATTTGTATCAGCCATTTCCCCTGAGGAAAATAAAATACGGAATGATCCATTGCTTGGCGAGAGACTGTTTGAGCCGCAGGTTTGGAAAAACGGCGGAGATGCTGATTTTATACCTGAACGGCAGGCAGCTTTACTGAGTGTAGTTGAAGTGCCTGAGGCGCAGCGAGAGCAAGCTCGACTGAACCTTGCACGCTTCTATTTTGCTCGAGGTCTTGGACCTGAAGCTTTGGGAATTCTTCGCGTTCTCGAGCGAGTTAATCCAAAAATGAAGATGCGAACAGAATTTATCGCATTGCGGGGCGCATCTCGGGTGCTCTCTAATCGTTTAGTTCTAGCAAGAGAGGATCTTGATGATCCGCGTTTAAACAAATTCCGTGAAGCCAAACTCTGGCGTGGCTTTTTAAATGCAAGACGTGGCGAGTGGAAACAGGCATCGTCTGATTTTCGCAATAGTGATACGGTACTCAGAACTTATCCCGAGCCATTGAAAACCATAATTGGTCTGGAGAGAATTGAGGCGGCGCTTCGTTCATTCAATTCAGAATCAGCAAAAGATTGGGTGGACCTTATCAAACCAAACGAAAAGAATATGCGGCGTGATCATCGGGCACGGCTTAAATATAGTTTGGGACTTCTTGCAAGGGCAAACGGCGACTTAGATAGTGCAGAGACATTTTGGCAGCAGTCTAAGGACAGTGGGGATCCGTTTAGCGGAGCGCGAAGCGAATTAGCCTTAATCAAATTGGGTATAAAACAAGAAATAGTGACTAGAGATCAGGCCATAGAGCGTCTAGAGCGGCTTCGCTATCGTTGGCGTGGTGACGAGCTTGAATTGAACGTCTTAGAGACACTTGGAAATCATTATCTTGATAAAGGCGAATATAGTAAGGGTTTGCTACGCTTGCGTGTTGCGATGAGCAATTTCCCCAAAAGTAAACGTACTGTTGATATAGCCAAGCGGATGACAAAAACTTTTAGGAAACTTTTTTTAGACGGGGAAGCGGATAAGTTACAACCACTTACGTCATTGGCTATATTTGACGAATATCGGGAGCTCACGCCCGCCGGGCCGGATGGAGATTTTATGATTGGACGTCTTGCCGACAGGTTGGTTGATGTAGATCTTTTAGATCGTGCGACAGATTTGCTGGCACATCATATCCGCTTTAGGCTCAAAGGCGTCAAGAAGTCACAAGCAGGCACTAGATTAGCACTCGTCCACCTGATGAACCGGAAGCCACGTGAGGCTCTTCAGACACTTAGGGCTACTTTTAGTCCCGGGTTATCACAAAATACCCAAGATGATAGGCGACGGATCCGTGCTAAAGCCATGTTCGAGCTTGGCAAAGATGACGAGGCAATAGCACTTCTTGCTGGCGATGTGAGTATTGCTGCTGATCAGTTGCGTGCAGATATTTATTGGAGAGGCAAGAATTATCGCGAGGCAGGTAAGGTGTTGCAGCGGTTAGCGGGTGAGCCTTTAACGAAAGATCGATACGATCTTAAAGGTGCGCAGAGGGTCCTTAATTGGGCCGTAGCGATGCGTCTTGATGAGGACGAACAAGGACTTAAACTGGCTCGGGAGCTATACGGCCCGGCAATGAAAAATAGTCCATTGGGTGATTCTTTTTCGTACATAGCCAGTCCACGTCAGACAGTGACGGGTGACATGGAAGGCATATCCAAAAAAATAACTGAAATCGACAACTTTGAAGCATTTTTGGACAATTACCGAAAGCGACTTTTGAAAAGTGAGTCGAAAGAGAAATGATTTAGGACGTATCAAGTAAATAGTCAAAATACGGATAGTCGAAATTTAAATACCACCCTTGGTGTTAAAGTGGGACAAAATGAAATACCTCACATGAAAAATAAGCTTGGCATGCCACGGTTAACCAATGGGCGCGCCAATATTAAAGCTTTTTACTAGGCTTCCGGTGATCAAGTACCAGCCGTCAACTAGCACAAAGAATATCAGTTTAAAGGGTAAGGAGATCATTACCGGAGGTAGCATCATCATGCCCATGGACATGAGCACCGAGGCTACCACCATATCTATGATCAAGAAGGGAACGAACACTAAAAAGCCAATCTCGAAGGCACGCCGTAATTCTGATATCATGTAAGCCGGGATAAGAGCTCGTAGTGGCGTATTCTTTACTTCCTCTACTTTTGGCACGTTTGCCATTTCTAAAAAAAGTGCCAAATCTTTGTCGCGGACATGCCTAATCATAAATGCATGCAGCGGTGCTACAGATCTTTCGAAGGCTTGCTCTTCAGTAATACTTTCGGAAATAAGGGGTGATATTCCATCATCGTAGACTTTCTCAAGTGTGGGTTGCATTATGAAAAAGGTCATGAATAGTGCGAGGCTAATGATGACCGTGTTAGGCGGTGTGCC
Source organism: Pseudomonadota bacterium (assembly GCA_036339585.1). Classification (NCBI taxonomy): domain Bacteria; kingdom Pseudomonadati; phylum Pseudomonadota; species Pseudomonadota bacterium. The sequence continues at coordinate 30,751 of JAYZAS010000019.1, read as the reverse complement.
CTGGGTGCCAAGAGCAGTGCGAAGAAGTGACAGCACTACAACAATACGAACAAAGGATGTAACCATCACCAATATAGAAGGTGCCAGCGTAATCACTGTTAATAAAGCTATGAGTTGCACAATACGACCCGCGGCTGCACCGCCTTGCCCAAAATCCATTGTAACGTTTTGTGCAAATGACGTCTTACAGGATAGGATCAGCACACCCACGATTATGACAAGCACGACGCCTTTGCTTACTAAATGGCCATCAAGGGGTAAGCGTGAGTGTATAGTCATTTTGTTTTACTCAGCACATCTGTTATTGCCCGTTTGAATGAGCTTTCTTCCTTTATGCCTTTTGTAAAAGTTTCGTCGCTGTCAGAAACGGGGATGCCACTCTCGATAAGCAAGTCTTGTGATAGGCCAAGCAAAACGAGGTGTTCAGTGTCGTCTCTGCGGACTAAAACTAACTTCCGACGCGCGTCAATGGATGCTACTTCTTGTATTTTCAAGCGCCGTTGCTGTCCGGAACTCGAACTTGTTCTTATACCGCCGAATCCGATTCTACGGAGCACGAAAGCGAATAGGCCGATAAGCCCCACGACAATCATGAGTGCCAAAACGAACCGGGAGTAGTCTAATTCTATCATTTAGGCTGTTCTCGAGATAAAGCTGGAACCGATTTATTTGCAGTGTGTTTGGCTTTCAATCTTTCGCATTTATATCTTCATCCAGATTTTTGTTGTCTTCTGTTATGTCGGTGGAATCCGTATTTGAAGTAGGCGGATTTTGAGATGTATCTGCTTCTATAATTCTCAGCTGATCTATTTTTTCTTGTAATGAACTTGAAAAAGTTTCCATTTTTTCGAGGAGTGATACGAGCGCTGGCCGCATCTCTACTGCGTCATCAGGCGGCAAGTCGGCAACAGCCTCCATAACTTCACGGATCCTTGGTTCGATCTCATCGAGAGTCACCATCTCATTAGTTTGAAGTTTTTCCATCGCTGTGCCTACTTCCGTAGCCATGGCGTTTATATCATTTAGAAGGTCTGATTTACTTGGCATTGGCGGCAATCTCCGGTGGTTGGACGCCCTCATTATCGTAAATGTAGCGTAATATTTCAGCTACAGCGACGAAAGCTTCGACGGGTATTTCGTCGCCTATATCAAGTGCATGAAGTATTTCTGCTAAATCGGCGTCTTCGTGTATTTTAACTCCGTATTCGAGAGCTAGTTTAAGAAGTTGCTCTGCGATATGTCCACGACCGGTCGCTACAACTTCTGGAGCACTGTATTCATCCCTTGGATCGTATGAGAGAGCAACTGCTACTTTCTCATCGACGGCAGATTTTGCCCTATTTAAAGTATTTGTTACACCGGGGCGTTTTCTTGCCGGTCTGATATTAGACTTACTTCTCTCGGATGGTTTGTGACGCAAAATATTCCTCGGTTTGCCTGCGATGGCCAAGGGTGGAGTAGTAGTAACCTACCCTGTGCTCGCGGTCTTCACAAAGATTTTCTCTCCTACATTTAAAAAACTTAAATATTTGGGTGTAATTTAAACTTACTGCTGAAATAAATAAATAAAATTGTAAAATCAATTACTTATTATTATCTCGTTTGCCTACTCATTCCGCCGATAGGGCATTTGCATCTGTAAAATAAACTACACATTGCTGCGAACGAGGAGAAGTCTCTCAAAAACATAGAATCGTAAAAACGCTGTTTACGTTTTTGGGCGAACATGCGGAAAAGACAATGTGAAATCAACGTAGTTCGTTTGATATTAGTAAAGACATACTAAATAAAACCAAATAATAACTTTGACCTTTTACTTAAAAAATTACTATAATAACAGCATAGATGTTTACAAACACTGCATAGGATTTTTTAAGTACAGTATTTTTTTTACTAGGCAGTGTTTCAAATTGTACGTTTGGGTCTGGCACGGGTCGTGCAGCTCGTTAAATCCATACTGGTGTATGTTTGGCGGTATTGAGCAAAAAGAGGCAGAAATGGATTTAGGTGATTTTCCTGTTTTTCGTATGATGAAACAAAAGTTGGGTTGGTTGAACCAGCGGCAGAGGGTGATAGCAGAGAATATCGCAAATGCTGATACGCCTAATTATCGAGCTCAAGATTTGAAGCAGATCGATTTTAGAAAGGTGCCTACCAACAAGGTATTTAGTAACGCGTTGACTAGAACACACGAAGGACACATAAAAGGCTCTGGTACTGCCCAGTCTTTTCGCATCACTCGTGAAAATGCAGATTACGAGATAAACCCATCAGGTAATAGTGTTGTGCTTGAAGAGCAGATGTTGAAATCTACTCAAAATGCGGGTGATCACCAGCTAGTTACTAGTTTATATCGTAAGCATATATCGTTGTTTCGTATCGCGCTTGGCCGCGGTGCAGGCCGATAGTGAAAAAGCTCAAGGAGAAGTTTAATGCCTTCCGATCTTAAAACCTCGATGTTTGTATCGGCTTCTGGCATGCGCGCACAGGGCGCACGTTTGCGCACCATATCGGAGAATTTAGCAAATGCCAATTCGGGCCCAGAGAAGGTGGGCGATGATCCATATCGCCGTCGGGTTGTAACCTTTAAGAATGTTTTTGATCGAACTCTTGAGGCAGATTTAGTCAAAATGAGAGGCCCATTTAAAGATAAAAGTCCATTCAGGCTTCAATTTGACCCAAATCATCCGGCTGCCGATAAGGATGGTTACATTAAGATGCCCAATGTGAATACTCTGATAGAGATGGTTGATATGCGTGAGGCGCAGCGTTCCTATCAAGCGAATTTAAGTATGATTGATTCGTCCAAACGCATGATTCAACGAACTATAGATTTGTTGCGTTAGCTTTTAAAGTTGCGCCTACGTAAAAGTTTGAAAAGGAATTAAAATGGCAATTAACCCGACAGATGCAATAAATGCTTTTAAACGAGCTCAAAACCTCAGCGGTTCGGGTATGCCAGCGCCTGATACCCCAAAATCTGGTACCTTTGCAGATATGGTTGGTTCGGCAACCAAGCAGATGGTGAAGAGTAGTCGTGAAGCAGAAAAAGTGACCGTTGATGCAGTTGCTGGTAAAGCTGATTTGACCGATGTAGTTATGGCGCTCAACAATGCTCAAACCACTTTGCAGACTGTCGTTGCAGTAAGAGATAGAGTGCTTACCGCCTATCAGGAAATTCTCCGAATGCCAATTTAATGGCACAGACTATATGGTTTTTGGTGTATGGACGAAACGCAATTTCTTCAATTCTCTAGAGAGTCGGTTTTGGTTATGTTGACCGTGGCATCGCCGGTGATGCTTATTGGGTTAGTTGTTGGGTTAGCAGTGGCAATATTTCAAGCGTTAACGTCAATACAGGAAATGTCACTCACATTTGTCCCTAAAATTCTTGCTGTTTTTGTATCTTTGATCGTTTTGTTACCTTTCATGTTTGAAACTATGACTAAATATATGGAAGGAATTGTCGATCGAATAGTAGGCATTTCATAACACATGGATTCTTATCTGCAGGAATTTCTTCCAGCCGAGACCTTCGCGTTTTTTTTGATTTTTACCCGAGTAGGGGCAGCTCTGGCTGTCATGCCAGGATTCAGCGAAGTCTATATATCTGCTCGCATTAGGCTGCTGGCAGCATTGATGATAACTGCCGTTTTGGCTCCTGTTTTAGAGCCTAATCTCCCTCCGGCTCCGACTGATCCGATTTCTTTGATTATACTTGTTGTTGGTGAGATGCTGATCGGTTTCTTTATCGGTGGTATCGCAAGAGTTTTGATTTCGGGGTTAGCTACAGCCGGCACAATTCTTGGGTTTTATGCGGGTTTCGCAAATGCTTTACTTTTTAATCCACTGCTTTCCGATACTGGCGGTTTACCAGCGGTTTTTTTGTCGATACTGGGACTGCTACTAATTTTTATAACGGATACCCATCACCTCATGTTGATGGGAGTGGTGGATAGTTACAGTTTATTTGTGCCCGGAATGGTGCCGCAGTTTGGAGACCTAGCTGAAACATTCGTTAAGTTTGTGGCTCGCAGTTTTGTCCTCGGCTTCCAAATCGCTACCCCATTTCTGTTTGTTGGAATTCTTTTTTATACCGGACTTGGTCTACTTGCTCGATTGAACCCACAGCTGCCAGTTTTTTTCGTGGCGCTTCCAGTACAAATTTGGATCGGATTATTTGTGATGATGGTAGCATTTCCAGCTGCCTTAATGTGGTTTCTTGATTATTTTCAATTTAATATGGGCCGTTTTTTAGCGCCTTAGCGCAAGAACCTGTCGCAAAAGGAAAGTTCGATGTCCGAACAGGCTGATGAGTCTCAAAAAACAGAAGAACCGACACCGAAAAAGCTGAATGAAGCCCGTGAACGAGGTAACATAGCGGTCAGCCGAGAGATCAATACGTGGTTGATGCTGTTTGCAGGGGGGCTTCTAATCACTTTTGCATTTCCCTCTGCGCTGCATAGTGTAAAGGTCGCATTGATTCCATTTGTGGAGGCTCCTCATCTGTTCATAATGCAACCGGGTGATGTGTTTGCAGTGTTTGCTAACACACTTTTAAATGTGGGAAGTGCATTGGCTTGGGTTTTATTGATTATCGTATTGGTGGCAATTGCAGGCCCGTTGATCCAAAATGGACCCGTGTTCTCTCCAAAAGCAGTAGGATTTAAGTTTGAAAAAATCAGCCCATCAAAAGGTGCGAAGCGGCTTTTTTCTGGCAACCAACTTAATGAGTTTGCAAAAGGAGTTTTAAAAATATGCATAGTAGCGATCATTGGGGCACTTCCAGTTCTGCCTCTAATCCCGGGGCTTGATTCGCTCACTTCCTACTCGACGCAAGATTTTTTGAGTATTTTGCATGATACTCTTTTAAAGATGCTAGTGGCGGTGTTGACTGTTCTTGCAGCGATAGCAATAGCTGATTTTATCTTTCAGCGTCATCGGCACAAAAAACAACTGAGAATGACAAAACAGGAAGTAAAGGAAGAACACAAACAAGCTGAAGGTGATCCAACTGCTAAGCAGCGATTACGCCAGATTCGCCAGGATCGTGCTCGTCAGCGCATGATGGCAGCAGTTCCTGATGCAGATGTGGTAATTACAAACCCAACTCACTTTGCAGTGGCACTTAAATATGACTCAGATGAAATGGAAGCTCCTAAGGTAGTTGCAAAGGGACAAGACTTAATTGCACAACGCATTCGCGAGATAGCGGAAGAAAATTCCATTACAATTGTCGAAAACCCGCCATTGGCCAGAGCTCTTTTTGCAAGTGTTGATCTGGATGATGAGGTTCCCCCTGAACACTATCAGGCGGTTGCAGAGGTAATCAGCTATGTTTGGGGACTTCGAAGAGGGAAGACGGAAACTGAAGGCTTGGCCTAATAGACCGCTTGTTACAAAACTCCAACTTGAAGTTTGCCACACCTTTTAGTGATGAGCTGATTGATATTGCGTAAGTAAATCTTTTTAAAAATGGGAACGGCAACAATCCTAACTTTAATTTGTGATGGCTACTTTTCAGAGAATCGGGAACAGAAAATGGCCGACTATGATTAGATTTTGAATTCTAATTAAATATTCCACTTGTTCATATTTTTAGGAAAAAAATTATAAACCATATTTATTGTTTTTAAATCTACACCGAAAATATGCGCTGGAAAGTGATTCTAATAAATCACTGTTCTTATTGGATAAATTTTTTCAAAAAGAACAAAAAAAGAACTTGCAATAAAGAACAAAACAGGTACATATTGTAGCAATATTGGTTTGTTCAACTTTGCGGAGGGGCTAGGCACTCGTTGGTACTTAGGTTGCCAGGCAGAGTTTGCTGTGAAATAAGGGAAAGGAAAATTAGTATGTCGCAATCGGCATTGCGTCTTGTTGAAAAGGACACCATGGATAAGCAAAAAGCTCTTGAAGCGGCGTTAGGCCAGATTGAACGTTCCTATGGGAAAGGTTCGATCATGAAGCTTGGTCAACAGAATCAGGCAGTAGATATTGAGGAAGTCTCAACAGGTTCACTTGGGCTTGATATTGCTCTCGGTATCGGTGGATTACCCAAAGGTAGAATTATTGAGATCTACGGGCCCGAAAGTTCTGGTAAGACAACGTTGGCATTACATGTACTTGCGGAAGCTCAGAAAGACGGTGGTACGTGTGCATTCGTCGATGCAGAGCATGCTCTTGATCCATCTTACGCGAAAAAGTTGGGAGTGAACCTTGATGACCTTCTTATTTCTCAACCGGATGCAGGCGAACAGGCACTTGAAATTGCCGATACGTTAGTACGTTCCGGTGCAATTGATGTTTTAGTTGTGGACTCAGTTGCTGCTTTGGTGCCGCGGGCAGAGTTAGAGGGAGAAATGGGAGATACTCATGTTGGGCTTCAGGCGCGGCTAATGAGTCAAGCTCTTCGTAAGCTAACAGGCTCAATTTCACGTTCTCAAACCATGGTAATTTTTATAAATCAAATTCGCATGAAGATCGGCGTGATGTTTGGTAGTCCCGAAACAACAACAGGAGGAAATGCGCTAAAGTTTTATTCTAGCGTGCGCCTAGACATTAGGCGTATTGGTGCAATTAAAGATAAAGACGATATTGTTGGAAATCAAACACGTGTGAAAGTTGTGAAAAATAAAGTTGCGCCGCCTTTTAAGGTTGTTGAGTTTGATATTATGTACGGTGAAGGCATTTCAAAAACTGGCGAACTGCTCGATCTTGGTGTCAATGCAGGTATTGTTGAAAAGTCTGGTTCATGGTTTTCATATGGGGACCAACGTATTGGGCAAGGCCGTGAGAATGCAAAGGCCTTTTTGTCAGAAAATATTGATATTGCATGTGATATTGAGCGCCAGGTTAGAGAAAGCGCGGGTATTTTAAAGGAAGTGATGCTCGAGGGTAATAAAAATGATGCTGAAACTAGTCCAGAACAAGAAAAAAATGGATTAGTTCTTCCTGAAATAGAAACAAGAGACAATAAATAGTTTTTATGTAAAAGTAAAAAATAAAAGTAATTTAAAAATAATGCATAAATACTGCAAAATAAATAAATAATTCAAATGCCTACTTTATTTGACCATTGCTAATGGATTTTATCGCGGTTACTCCAAGTGATGGTCGGATAAGCTGGACAGGCTGCTTTTCTCAAGTTAAAACGCGACTTTGGCAAAATAAGTGTTTTTACGCCGAATCTTTTGTTAATGAGAGAGATGACCAGCACAAACGAAATAAGAACTGCATTTCTAGAATTTTTCCGTAAAGATGGTCACGAGGTCATAAATTCCTCACCATTAGTTCCGCGGAACGATCCTACATTGATGTTTACTAATGCAGGAATGGTGCAATTCAAAAACGTATTCACAGGTGTCGAGCCACTAATATTCTCTAGAGTCACAACGTCGCAGAAATGTGTTCGCGCTGGTGGTAAGCACAACGATTTAGAGAATGTTGGACATACTGCTCGCCACCATACTTTTTTTGAAATGCTTGGCAATTTTTCATTTGGAGATTATTTCAAGGAACATGCAATTGATTGTGCGTGGTCGTTGATAACAAAAGGTTATGGGATTGAGAAGAAACGCCTACTGGTAACGGTATTTAATGAGGACGAAGAGGCGTACGATCTTTGGCGCAAAATAACCGGCCTTCCCGATAGTAGAATAATTCCAATATCAAGTTCAGACAATTTTTGGGCAATGGGGAATACGGGCCCATGTGGGCCGTGTTCAGAAATATTTTATGATCACGGCGAACATATAGCGGGCGGGCCGCCCGGAACAGCAGATGAGGACGGAGACCGATTTGTAGAAATTTGGAATCTCGTTTTTATGCAATACGACCAAGTGTCGGAAAATAAGAGAATTAACTTACCTCGACCTTCTATTGACACGGGTATGGGACTTGAACGCATAGCTGCTGTCCTTCAGGGTACACATGACAATTACAACATCGATTTATTGCGCGATTTGATAGAAGCCTCCGCAAAAGCTAGTGGTACAGATCCTGACGGAGTGGCGGCAACTTCACACCGGGTAATCGCTGATCACCTTCGGGCTTGCAGCTTTTTAATTGCTGATGGAGTGTTACCGTCGAACGAGGGTAGAGGCTACGTTCTACGAAGAATTATGAGACGTGCAATGCGGCACGCTCATTTACTTAACTGTAAAGATCCGTTGATGAGTAAGTTAGTCCCAAACCTAGTTTTGGCTATGGGGCAACAATATCCCGAATTAATTCGTGCTGAGCCATTAATTGGCGAAACATTAAAACTCGAGGAAGAGCGGTTTAAGGAAATGTTGGCTAGAGGTTTGAGATTGCTTGATCAGGAATCAGCCCACATACCCCCAGGTGGCCAACTGCCGGGTGACGTAGCTTTTAAACTCTATGATACATACGGATTTCCGCGTGATCTCACGGAAGATATCCTTCGGGGACAGAACCAAAAACTAGATATTACCGGATTTGACATTGCCATGGCCAATCAACGCGAAACTGCCCGAAAAGCATGGATGGGTTCCGGGGAGGTGTTAACAGAAACATTTTGGTTTGATCTTCGTGAGCAAATCGGTCCAACCGAGTTTTTAGGCTACGACGCAGAGCGTACAGAGGGAATTATCTCTGCGATCATTGTCGATGGCGAAACAACCGATAATGCCAAAGAGGGTGATGAAATAACACTTATTATGAATCAGACACCTTTTTACGCTGAATCAGGCGGTCAAAAGGGTGATCGCGGCCTTGCTGTAGGGGCGGTTGGCGCAAGATTGGAGGTGACTGATACTAAGAAAAAACTTGATGACATGTACTTACACAGCGCCAAAGTAGTGCATGGTGAAATAAATGTTGGTGGTGTACTTGATCTGAAAGTTGACCAAGGTTGTCGTAAAAAACTAAGCGCTAACCACTCGGTTACACACTTGATGCACAGTGCACTCCGGGCAACACTGGGAGTGCACGTTACCCAAAAAGGTTCCTTGGTTTCAACAGAGTACCTTCGATTTGACTTTAGTCATCAGAAACCAATGGAACGTGAGGAGCTTACCCAAGTCGAGGAGTCGGTTAATGAGCAAATACGTGGTAATGGATCTGTAAGTACACTTCTGATGACGCCAGATGATGCTGTGGAGGCTGGTGCTTTAGCGCTATTCGGGGAAAAATATGGAAGCGAGGTTCGTGTTGTTTCAATGGGCGATACTGACTCAGAGGGCCGGATATTTTCCAGAGAACTATGTGGCGGGACGCACGTACAAAGGTTAGGAGACATTGGCCTCTTTAAGATTTTGGGAGAGAGTGCGGTTGCTGCAGGGGTTCGCAGGATCGAGGCCTGCACAGGTGCTGCGGCTTTAAAATATGTGGCAAATCAGGAACATCTGCTTATGGAGACCTCAATGGTGCTTAAAGCGTCTTCTAGTGAAATTCCAGAACGCGTCTCAGGGTTGTTAGAGGAACGACGCAGCTTAGAAAAGCAAGTATCACAACTTCGTCAAAAATTAGCCGTGGGTGATGGGAAGGCAAAAGGAGGTACTTCGGATAGCAAAAATATTGGCGGAATGGAATTCGTAGCAAAAGTAATCGAGGGAATTCCTGCTAAAGAATTAAAATCTTTGGTTGATACATTTAAAAAGCAAGTGGGCTCTGGCATCATTGCTATCGCTGGAGTGAATTCCTCAAAGGCATCATTGGTAGTAGGGGTGACCAAAGACCTAGTTGATCGGATAGACGCGGTAGATTTGGTCCGTGTAGGCGCACCCGCAATCGGAGGGAAAGCAGGTGGTGGTCGACCTGACATGGCACAGACGGGTGGCCCAATTAGTGCTGGGGCAGCGCAAGCCCTTGTCGATATTGAAAGCGCATTATGTAAGGCAGAAGAAAAATGAAGAAACAAACGAAGTTTCAAGGAACAGACACATATGTTGCAACGGAAGATCTTATGGTGGCAGTTAATGCGGCTGTTACTCTGGAAAGACCCCTGCTTATAAAGGGAGAACCCGGCACAGGGAAAACAGTTCTTGCTCATGAAGTGGCCGGGGCTATTGGAGCCCCACTGATTGAATGGCATATCAAATCGACTACTAAGGCCCAACATGGCTTGTATGAATATGATGCTGTCAAGCGCCTCCGCGATAGTCAGCTCGGTGACGAGCGAGTGCATGAGATTGGTAATTACATAGTACGGGGAAAGCTGTGGGATGCATTTACTGCGACGGCTCGTCCGGTACTTTTGATAGATGAAATTGATAAAGCAGATATCGAATTCCCGAATGATCTTCTTCTGGAACTCGATCGCATGGAATTTTTTGTATATGAGACGCAGGAACGTATTGTAGCCAAACAAAGACCGATCGTGATTATTACATCAAATAATGAGAAGGAATTACCAGATGCATTTCTACGGAGATGTTTTTTTCATTACATATCTTTTCCGGATGAGAATACGATGCGTGCTATTGTCGATGTTCATTTTCCGGATTTGACAGGATTTTTGGTCCGAGACGCATTAAAAACTTTCTACGAACTTCGGGATACTCCCGGTATAAAAAAACCACCGTCAACTTCCGAGTTTCTTGACTGGCTTAAATTACTCTTGGCAGAGGATTTACCTGCAGATGCGCTTAGGGACAGCAATACAAAAAAGTTAATTCCACCTTTACATGGTGCACTATTGAAAAATGAACAGGATGTGCAGCTATTTGAACAACTCGCTTTCATTGCACGACGTGATAAAAGCAAGACATAAAAGAGAGGGCTCGTCCCCGAGCGTACTTAAAAATCTACTGCCGAGGCGGTTTATTCAATGGCAGGTTGAAATTTGCAATTGTAAATATTGTAGAGGTTGCTGGTGTTTATAAGGTTTTTCTTTGAGCTCAAGAACGCCGGGATTCCGGTTTCACTTAGAGAACACCTGACCCTTTTAGAGGCCATGACCCACAATTTAGCGTGTTATGAAGTAAATAAATTTTACTATCTTAGTCGTTCGACATTAGTAAAGGATGAACGGTACCTCGATCGTTTTGACCGAGTTTTTAGTCAATGTTTTCAGGGTTTGGAGGGTGGAGGTGAAGATATGGAGACGGCATTGCCAGAGGAATGGCTGGCAAAAATAACAGAACTTCACCTTACCGAGGAAGAAAAAGCCGAAGTCGAACGGATGGGCGGCTTTGAAAAGCTAATGGAGACCTTAAAAAAACGGCTCGAACAACAAAAAAGCCGCCATCAGGGGGGAAGTAAGTGGATTGGTACTGCTGGAACATCACCATATGGTGCTTATGGGTATAATCCAGAGGGAGTTCGTATTGGCCAAGACAAATCACGTCATCGCCGTGCGATCAAGGTCTGGGATAGACGAGAGTATAGAAATCTAGATGACACTATTGAAATCGGCACTCGCAATATAAAGGTTGCTCTGAGGCGGTTGAGGAGACTCACCCGCGATGGGGCGGCGATTGAGCTTGATTTGCCCAACACCATTAAGTCAACGGCGCACAACGGCGGTTACCTTGATATACAAATGGTTCCGGAACGCCGGAATGCGGTCAAGGTTTTACTATTTTTGGATGCTGGCGGGTCTATGGATGATCATGTTAAAGTTTGCGAGGAGCTGTTTTCGGCTGCTCGTAGCGAATTTAAAAATTTAGAATTTTTTTATTTTCATAATTGCTTATATGAGAGGGTGTGGCGCGACAATAGGCGCCGTCATTCTGAAGTTCTATCTACATTAGAATTACTGCGGTCCTACTCGTCGGACTACAAAGTTATAATCGTAGGGGACGCAACCATGAGCCCCTATGAGATAACTTACCCTGGTGGGAGTGTGGAGCATTGGAATGAAGAACCGGGCGGGGTATGGATGCAACGTTTGCTATCGGCATACCCAAGCGCTGTATGGTTAAACCCACAAGGACAAAGAACATGGGATTATTATGACTCAATTAGAATTATGCGTGAGATTATGGGAGACAGAATGTATCCCCTCACTATTGAGGGTTTGGATGAAGCTATGCGCGCGATAAGTTGATGGGGAGCCCCATTGTTATGCATTTTAAACTGTTATTTGCGCTGATTTTGGTAGTCGGAAGTTGTCTCATGCTGACTAGTTGCACACCTACAATGAACGTCGGAGGACAGCCGTTTGTTACTGAAGACCCACAATATCTCCCTCGTGCGCAAGACCAAAAATATGTATCTATATGCTATAATGCAGATAACACGGACGAGGGCACAATAAAAAAACTCGCACAAAAGAATTGTCTCCTTCCCGGTGCGAACGTGAGGATTTTTTCGCACGACCTTGTATTAAATGAATGTCCAGTGGTTTCCAAAGCACGCGTGACATTTTTATGCATCGCGCCAACACCCTGATTGAGACAGCTTTCAAGATCGTAGCGCACGGTAATACAACTTCCGATGCTGTAGTAACCTTCCTACATACCGTCAATTATATCATTGAATGTATGGCTCGGGCGCATTGCAGCTGCAGTTTTAGCCGGGTCTGTGAGAAAATAACCCCCCAAATCCACTTTTGTCCCTTGGACGGAGTTCAGTTCCTCTAAAATTTTGCTTTCTTTTGCGGTGAGAGAAGCGGCGATATTTTTGAAGTGTTCCTTGAGGTTTAAATTATCATTTTGTGCTGCCAATGCTTTTGCCCAATAGAGAGCCAAATAAAAATGACTTCCTCTGGTATCAAGCTCACCAACCTTGCGACCAGGCGATTTACCATTTATTAAAACCTGTTCAATTGCCTTATCTAAGCAATCGGCCAAGACTTTAGCTTCGTGGTTTTCTGCATAGCCAGCATAATGTTCCAGGGACGCTCCTAATGCTGCGAATTCACCGAGTGAATCCCAACGCAAATGACCTTCCTCAGCAAGTTGCTGAACATGTTTTGGAGCTGATCCACCGGCGCCTGTCTCGAATAAACCACCGCCGTTCATTAGTGGCACTATTGATAGCATTTTTGCACTGGTACCGAGTTCTAGGATTGGGAACAAATCGGTTAAATAGTCTCGTAATACATTGCCGGTCACCGAAATTGTATCAACTCCATTTTTCATGCGTTCGAGAGAGTAGCGAGTCGCCTCTCGTGGTGATTTGATAAGGATATCAAGATCGGTGGTGTCATGATCATAAAGATAACGTTCGACTTTTTTGATAAGTTGGTTGTCATGAGCGCGGTTTTGATTGAGCCAAAATACTGCGGGTACTCCAGTTGCGCGCGCACGTCTAACACCCAAGCTCACCCAATCACGTATCGGAGCGTCTTTGGTTTGGCACATGCGCCAAATATCGCCAGTACTAACAGAGTGGCAATGTAGTTCGTTATTATTACCATCCAAAATGCGGATGGTGCCTTTTCCCGGCGCCTCAAAGGTAAATGGATGCGAACCATATTCCTCTGCCTTTTGTGCCATTAAGCCGACATTTGATATAGCACCCATTGTTTTTGGATCAAAGGCACCATTTGCCTTACAGAAACTAATGGTTTCGTCGTATACGACCGCATAGCTCCTGTCTGGTATAACACACTTCGTATCCACTGGTTTTCCATTTGCGTCCCAGCCTTTGCCCCCGGCACGTATCAAAGCCGGCATAGAGGCATCGATAATTACATCGCTAGGTACATGTAGATTCGTAATCCCACGATCAGAATTAACCATATACAAATCAGCTTTTTGTTCGTAACACGACGTCAGGTCTTCCTCAATTTCTCTCTGTTTTTCGATTGGAAGTGTTTTTATTTTCGAAGCTATGTCGCCTACGCCATTATTTGGATCAATCCCGAGTTCTTGGAAAATATCAGAATGCTTTTCATACGCTTCTTTGAAATAAGCAGCGACGGTGTGTCCGAATATTATCGGGTCAGACACTTTCATCATTGTCGCTTTAACATGCATCGAGAACAAAACGCCCTTCTTCTTTGCGTCCGCAATTTCATGCTCAAGAAACGAACGTAACTTTGCGGCTCGCATAACGGTAGCATCTATAACATCGCCGAGCTCAAAGACGATTTCGCTTTTAAGTATCGATACATTGCCATCAGTAGATTGAAATTCGATACGGCCCATACCTGTTTGTGTTGAATCAAGTGTTGTAGAAACCTCATTTGCAAAAAAATCATCGTCGGGCATCGAGGTTACTTCGGTATTTGACGTCTTATCCCAAGTGCCCATGGAGTGAGGGTTGTTCTTTGCATAAGCTTTAACTGCGTTTGGTGCGCGACGATCGGAATTACCTTGCCGCAAAACAGGATTTACAGCACTACCTAACACCACGTTGTATTTCGCTTGGATTACCCTCTGTTCCGTAGACTTAGGATCTTCTGGATAATCGGGTATCTCGTAGCCTTTTTCCTGTAATTCGAGTATGGCTGCCTGTAATTGTGGAATAGAGGCGCTAATATTAGGTAGCTTAATGACATTGGCTCCCGCATTTTCAACCATTTCTCCCAGCATGCCCAAATCGTCTGATTGTTTTTGTTCATCCGTAAGATTTTCAGGAAAATTCGCGAGAATACGGCCGGCGAGGGAAATATCACGTCGCCCTACTGTGATACCTGCCGGTTTCGTAAACGACTTTATTATTGGTAAAAAGGACGCGCTCGCTAATTCTGGCGCTTCGTCTACTTTCGTGTAGACTATATTTGGTTCGGAACTATTGTCCACCATGTCGAAATTCCCCGTGATTGTATAAATAAGAGCTCATTAGAATGATTTTGCTCGCACAATAGCAGGCTAGTTATTTTCGACAAGCACCGTGTTGCGCTGAAAGTCCATTTATCATTATGAGACAGGTCGAACGCCAAGGGCGGGTAAAACAGCATCTATGTGGTCAACAACATGTATCAAATTACGGTGTTGTTGGCTTAAGAAAGACTCGCATACCATATGGTCCAGGAGAGCAAGGGCGGGAGCCCAATAATCATTTACGTTTGCTAATATTATAGGCTTGTCAAAGCATTTTAGTTGCTTCCATGCAATGACTTCAAACATTTCCTCGAGCGTGCCAATGCTACCTGGTAATACTACGAAAGCATCGGCAAATTCTGCCATTTTTGCCTTTCGTTGATGTATGTCTGAGGTTATTACCATTTCCGAGATGCCAGGGTGGGCGACGTCCTTCTTGTTGAGGAAATCTGGTATCACCCCAATTACGGTGCCACCAGCACCCATTGCACCATCAGCAAGAGCCCCCATCAGGCCAATGCTTCCACCCCCATAAATGACGGTTATGCGGGCGTTTGCGCAAAGGCGACCCATCTTAGATGCATAATCAAGATAATCTTGTGATACTGCGTTGGATGATCCACAAAATATGCAAATATTTGCCACTGCAATCATGCTATACTCCCCTTGCCCCTTTATTTTATTCGCTACCAACAAGTGGTAGTCGATCTGCCTGCTAGAAATCGGATACATGGACATATGCAGACAAACAAATTACCACAAAGAGTTACTAATAATTTATTGGAAAAGGTAATAAATTGACACGCCCTCTCTCTAATTTTGGCATATTACGGTCAGGCGCAGTTATAATCTTTGTGGTGATTTGCAGTATCTATACATTTTCTCGCTTTATGGCGGGTAGCACCGTTGAGAACGTCGAGAATAATGCTTCGCATGAAAAGGTTGCAGTCAATCTTCCAATAAAGGAGTTAGTGGCAACGGATCCACAAGAAAATCCCATGAATGCAGAAGTAGTGCTGCCGCAATTTGATGTAGTAAGAATTGCAAAGGATGGATCTGCAGTATTGGCTGGCCGTGCCTTACCAGGAGCAAAAGTTACTGTTTCAAATAGCAGCCAGGTGATTGGCATTGTTACTGCTAATAGGCAGGGTGAATGGGTGCTCGTTCCTAATCGGCCTCTAACACCGGGTGATACTGAGCTCAGAGTTGAAAGCGAGCAGCATGGTAGAGCAAAAGTCAGCGCGGATCATGTAGTAGTTTTGAAAGTTCCAGAAAGAGATAGCAAAGTACAGCCCTTGGTAGTGCTTCTGCCGCGTAAACCGCAAGGCACTGCGAGAATTTTACAAAAACACGCACCTGAGTTAGCAGTTCAAAACAGAAAATTAATATTCAAATCAGTTGATTATGATGATCAAGGAAATACCATTATGGCTGGTACGGGCGAAATCGGTCACGTGATTAAAATTTACGCTGATAACCAAAATTTGGGAGAGGGTAAGGTAAACAATGCTGGTGAGTGGATAGTTCGGCTTAAAGATAAGCTGTCCCCAGGTACCCACAACCTTCGAGTTGACCAATGTTATGGAAACGATGTTAAAATGCGTATCGAAGTACCGTTTGTAAAAGTAGAAAAACCGATAAAAAACACGACAAAGGAGTTCGTGATAGTACAGCCGGGGAATTCCCTTTGGCGTATAGCTCGGCGTGAGCTGGGGGGTGGCACGCGGTACACGATTATCTATAAGGCTAATAAGCAAAAGGTTTTAGATCCAAACCTAATTTTCCCGGGTCAAATTTTGGAAATTCCCAAGGTTAATTAGGTGTCCAATTGGTACTTTTTTTTATTATTACTGTTTTTGCAAAAACATCGTTGATGGTATGACTACACAGCATCAGAGCAGGCGTCGGGGACGTCCTTTCTGGGGAGCTGTATAGAAGGATTTGATTAAGCCATGAGTATACACCTGGCTACTATAAAATCGGTGTTATTTCCCATCCATAAGGCAGGCCGGGTTTTTGTAGCAATATTCGCAATTCTGACGCTACTTATGACGTGGCTTTGGACACCGCTTTTATTTGTTGGAATAATTCTGACAACATGGTGTGTTTTTTTCTTTAGAGATCCTAAGCGAGTAACACCGCTAGGTGCCGGACTGGTGATCGCGCCTGCCGATGGTGTCGTACAGGCTATAGTCGATATAAAACCGCCGCCCGAGTTAGCAATGGGTGAAGGACCTTGGACCAGAATTAGTATTTTTATGAATGTATTTGATGTTCATGTGAACCGAGCCCCCGTTGCAGGAACGATTGAACGCTCGAGTTACCGTCCAGGAAAATTTTTTGATGCCAGTCTCGATAAGGCCAGTGAGCACAATGAACGGCACGGCCTCTTATTCAAAACAGCTGATGGAACGGAGATCGGGTGCGTTCAGATCGCCGGCCTTATTGCACGTCGCATCCTTTGCGAAGTAGCTGAGGGCCAAGCGATGAGTCCTGGTGAACGAATAGGTATGATTCGGTTTGGAAGTCGTGTTGATATCTTTGTGCCGGCTAAGTCAAGGATCCTTGTTATTGAGGGCCAAAGGGCTGTTGCGGGGGAGACCGTAATAGCTGACCTTCAAGATACGGAAGCTGCCCGGGAAGGGAAAATACATTAATGACACGAAAACATAAGAAGGTGGTCCGGCGACGACATTTTCGTCGGATACCTCGCCTAAAAGGTCAAACTATAAATAGGATGGTGCCGAATTTTATTACGGTTTGTGCGCTTGCAGCGGGGTTAACAGCGGTGCGCTTTGCAATCATGAGTGAGTGGATGCACGCAGTTGCCGCTATATTAGTTGCTGCTGTCTTAGATGCTTTGGATGGACGGATGGCTCGACTTCTGAAAGCTGCAAGCAAGTTTGGCGCTGAATTAGATTCATTATCAGACGTGATTGCCTTTGGGGTGGCGCCAGCATTTGTTGTTTACTTATGGGCATTGCAGGATATTGGCGACTATGGCTGGGTCGCAGGCTTATTTTTTACGATCTGTTGTGCCTTACGATTAGCACGATTCAACATCACCGAACTACCCCCATATGCATACAACTATTTTATTGGAATGCCCGCCCCAGCGGGCGCATGCATGTGCATACTGCCCATGGTACTCACATTTCAGTTTGGCAACAGTTTTGTTGGTGAACAGTGGATAGTTGGTGTGTGGATTGTTACAGTAGGGATTTGTATGGTAAGTCATTTGCCGACTTATTCATTCAAAAGTTTCAAAGTGCCACATGGCTTCGTTTTGCCAGTGCTGGCTTGTGGCGGACTGGTTGTAGCTGCTCTCATTATAAAACCTTGGCTTACACTTAGCATTGTTGCTGGTATTTATGTCACAACAATTCCATTTGCAGTTTTTACTCGTAGGCGTTTGGAGGCTGAGGCAGCGCGGATACAGGCATGTGATGGTTTTCTAAATTCCGATGACACGAAAGTCGAACACGATATCAAAACAACGACTGGATAAAGTAAGCGCGCCTTCAATCAAAATTATATCCCTCTCGTTCGAGGTCCTCTCTATTAAAGCCTAACCGGTTAATCAATATATCGGCATTACTCGATCCAAGCTTGGGCCCCGCATGCCGTACTGCACCTGGATTCTTGGATAGTTTTCCGACTACATTTTGCATTCTTATTGGTCCTCCTAGTTCGGCATCTTGGATTGATATAATTTTCTCGCGAGCAGCAAAATGAGGACTTTAAAAAAATTCTGCGATATTATGACAAGGCGCGGCGGCTGCATCAGACTGGCCGAAGAGTTGGATTAATCGGTCTCGGTCGAATTTTGAGATTGCAGTCTGCAATGCCTCGTCTAACTCTATGGCGTGCTAAATTCTTTTCATATTGTCTAAAAAACGTGGGTCTTTAACAAGGTCGGGAACCTCTAGTGCATCACACATCCGTTCGAACGTAGATTAAGCGCCCCCCGATTGCGTTTCAACGAGTATTTATTTAATTTGCCTATTTTTTGCTGTTGTTGCTCATTCTTTGGCCCCTTAAGGAGCACAAGGGATTCACGCTGGTATCGGAATGATGACGTCGGCCTCCGGCAATGCTTTACCATCCAAAAATAGCTGAATATTTTTAAAACAGTGTTTGGAAACATTGCCGACGTTATCGAATGCTGATCCGGCTGCATGCGGCGTAACAACAACCTTATCTAATGAAAAGAGTGGGTTTTCAGGCTCGGTAGGTTCAGGCTCCCAAACGTCAATTCCGGCCCCGCGAATACGTCCTGCCTTAATCGCGTTAAAAAGTGCCTTTTCATTCAATACACCACCTCGAGCACAATTAATGATAATTGCTGTATCTTTCATTTGGTTGATAGCGTTGGCGTCAACTATGTTGCGCGTCGATTCATCCAAAGGCGTATGTATTGTTAATATGTCAGATTTCTTAAAAAGGTGTTCCAAGCTGACATAGCTTGCTTGAAATTTACGTTCTATTTCCTCGGTTGCTCGTGTTATGTCATTGTAGATTACATTTGTTTCAAAACCGATCAATCGTTGTGCTACTGACCGCCCAATATTCCCGAACCCCAAAATTCCGATGGTTTTCCCGCGCATCTGCAACGCATTATTTCTTAGCATGATTTTGATATCTAACCATTCCCCATTCCTTAATCTTGCGTCAATTTCAAGGAGGTGGCGATAAACCGCCAGAATCAATAAGACTGTATGTTCTGCGACAACTGAACTATTCGCTCCGGCTGTATTGCAAAGGCCAAGACCGTGGTCACGTATGGCGTCAAGGTCCACTTTATCAAAACCTATGCCCCATTTCTGGATAAATTTAACGTTGGGTGCCGCATCCAACAAACGTCGGGAAATCGGTGCAGTTCCACAAACAATGAAATCGCATATTTGAGCTATCTCAATTTGATGATCTTCATCGTAGCTTTCGGCGAAGTGTAACTCGAAATTTTCTGGTGCAACAGCGCGAGTTTGATCTCGTACAGCTTCGGCCCATACGTCTAAAATGGCAATCTTGTGCCGGGTCATGCCGCTGATTCCATCTGTTCGCCATTTGCATTTAACACCGGCTCTCCTTCGATTATGATACGATACAGGTGACGATATTCGTCACCATAATCGCCATTGGCCTGGTGTAAGACTGAACGATTATCCCAAATAACGATATCACCGTCTTCCCATTTATGCCGATATTCAAACTCTGCTTGATCGGCCATTTTCATGAATTCATCGAGAAGTTCAAATCCATCCTCCATATCAATGCCTTGGAAGTCATCTATTCTAGCCGTGTTGATGTAGATTGCTTTTCGATTTGTATCTGGGTTCACTCGAACTAACGGGTGCCAAACACGTGGATCAAAGCCCTCCTCCGCTGGAGCCATAGGGCGTGGACACCGACGACTCATCCATATGTGTAGACAGTGTATCCTATCAATTTGCTTTTTCAATTTTTCGGATAGCGCGTCATACATGAGGTGCATAGAGCAAAATTGGGTATCGCCTCCGTGGTTAGGTAGGGTAATGGCATGGAGCATAGTAGCTTTTGGAGGCTGGATTGTATGCGAATGATCGGTGTGCCAGTTGCTGCCCCTCGTTATTACTTTACCATTTGAACCTTTGTCCCGACTCGAGATGAAACCAACAAGTGGGCAGTCCGGAATGCGGAACTGTTCTAAGGTTTGCATCATCGGATTACCAAATATGCGCGAACAATCTAGAAACTCCGGGGGTTCCAATTTTTGGTTCCTTATTACCAAGACGGAGCGTTCCGCGAAGGCTTGGTAAAGAGCGGCTCTTATTTCTTCTTCTTGGTTAACACGCAGATCTAGTCCGGTAACTTCTGACGCAAATCCGTTGCGAAGAGGTTTGATTGACATAGTCATAAACTTTTGCCCCTATAAATATTAGAGTGAGTAAATGCAAAACAGCACAAGCCCCTAAAGTAACTTTGACGTTTTTTTGGAATAAGAACTTTTCTTATCGCCAAAACTTGCACTATTAACCTCAGGTTATTGTCTAGCAAAGAATATCAGGAATCGTCTAGTCTGCCGGTTTCCCCTGAGAATAAAAATCGATGTCGATTCCTAGCCCAGGTCCCTTTACAGCAATTTCAGTACCCAACAGATACTCTCCTTTTGCGAATGCCAGTCGCCAAGGAACTTCGCCAAAGGCATATTCAAGTATTTCAGCATTGTGGTTGGCGGCGGTGACTTGGGCACTTGCCGCAGTACAAATAGGGCCAGATGGATTGTGTGGAGCAAATGTGAGGCCATGAGTGGCAGCCATTTTGCAAACCTCATCCAATTTCCCGGGGCCCCCGGTAAATTTTACGTCAGCAATCAGAACATCAATGCAACCTGATCTTGCTAGGTTTTCTAATTCGTTGAAAGTATAAAAATTCTCGCCGCCACAAATGCGTCCGCCTGTAATGTTTCGCAGCTCATCACATGTAGACTTATCCCAGATGTCGAGAGGATCTTCGATCCATGTAATTTCTAGATCATTACAAATTGCGGCAAGCATTGGTGCTGTTTCTTTTGTAAAACGCCAATGACAATCAATCATCAGTTGTGTTTGGGGTCCAACGGCATCGCGAAGGGCCCGTAATCTCGCAACGCCGGGTCCTAGAAGATTTTTCACCTCAGTTGGATTATTTTGTGGAGAGACTTCGTCGAATGGTGCTATTTTTATGTTGGTGCAACCTGCCTTTAATGCTTCACAACCTGCAGCCGCGATACTGGCAGGTGCCCGACTGGCACTTTTTCGATTAATGTTACAGTAGAATTTAACAGTGTTTGGCACCTTATGCCCTTGCGAAAGCTTATCGGCTACAGAGATCCCTTCGTTGCGACAAGAAAGATCATATAGAGCTTGTGCCACTGCGCTCGGTGCTGTTCGCAAAAAGCGCTTATTTGGCACGCCATGTATTAATGAATCAGCCGCAGCAATGGGATCGATATCTTTATCTTTTAAATTTTCGATGTAGCGCTTAATTTCTTCAATGCAAGCTCTGTCATTTTTGCTATCCGATGCTTCCCCCCAGCCCCTGTGGTGATTGGCGCTCTCGATCTCTACTAGCACCCAATTGCCGCGGTGATTTACGGGTATGATATGAACTCGGGCACTGGTCACCTTCAACATT
The DNA here is from genome assembly GCA_036339585.1 of Pseudomonadota bacterium. NCBI lineage: Bacteria > Pseudomonadati > Pseudomonadota > Pseudomonadota bacterium. Next base: position 8,915 of record JAYZAS010000019.1, on the reverse strand, counting down.
GAACATCTCGAGGCGCACTGAATTGAATAAGACCGTGGTGGCGCTGAGCGCACCGAACTTTGTAATGCTGAAAAAGTTTTATCACTGGATGGTAATTACTATCGCGGGCCTTTATCTCAATCTGTTTGCGGCGCATTTTAGTAAATAAGGATTTTGAGATTGTTGATATGGCACCCGAGTAAGCACTTGTGTCTAAGAAAAATCTGACAAGTAGTTTTCCGAGAATGTTAAAGTCCGAATAAAGCTTGTGCATTTGTTTCTAGAATCCGTGCTTTGTTGTTTGAGCTCAATGATGATTTTTTTACAACTTCACATGGCTCTAAATCTCCAATGGGAAATGGCCAATCCGAGCCAAGTAGCACTCTCTCAGCCCCGACCCGAGCAACAAGAAAATCTAAAACTTCTGGCTCGAAAACTATGCTGTCAAAATAAAGTTGCGAAAATCCCTCCCTTGGATCTGAATATTTACCTGGGTGAGCTTTAAAATTTCGAATCAACCTACCAAGTGCATACGGCAATGCCGCACCGCCTGTTGAAGCGATGACTTTTGCCCCAGAATACCGTGTTAAATGACCAGTAAATAGAATTCGTGCTAGGGCAGTTGTCTGATCATTGATTCTTGACACGGCATTAACCATATCGAAATCTCGAACTCGAGGGTCCGAAGCGTCAAAAACGGGATGCACCAAGATAGTGGTACTTGTTTCATGGGCTTTTGCCCAAAAAGGATCGAGATCAGGATCATCCAGGGTACCCCCAACACCCCTCGTTTGAGCCCCAATCATGAATCCCTTAAACCCATCATTTAATGCCTCTTGCATTACTTCTGCCGAGTGTTTACCACTTTGCGTTGGTAGGATACCTAGCGGTATGACACCAGAATCATCTGCGCATGCCTTGATCAGCCATTTGTTACAATATCGAGCCCACTCTGCTCCTTCATCAGCAGGTAATTGGTTACCAAACGCATCGACCCAACCCCCAGAAATTTGAAGATCTATTCCATTTTGTTTCATCCAGGTATTGCGGTTTTCAATCTCGCGCAGTCGCGCCATTATTGGGCGGCTTGGGCTCCCGCCGGCGAAAGCGAGCCGGAAACTGCCTTCTTGTTCGATCATATCTATATTAGGGAAATCAGAAATCCGATTACGAAGGTCCTCAAGCATTGCCTGCGGTATAAAATGGGCGTGTGTATCAATTGCCATTTGACTCTCTTTAATTGTTAGTGACTTACCTTTAACATTTTATAAAATCTTTAATCTTGTATTTTCCATGGGCGATCGGTTTAAGACATTCAATCTTTATCTCCGCCGACTGATACGGTAAGGGGTAGTTACTACTTGTGACGCACTTTGGGGAAGAATTTTAATGCCCAGCGAGCATTAAATAAGGCGTGGTGTTGAATATCACTGGAAAATCATTGGCTCTTGTTAAGTTAAAAATGCTAGGCCGATAACCATGTTCTTTCTTATTCCTTCATTAAAGCTATCCCCGAAAAATAAAGCTTGGTACCTTTCTCCTTCGTCCGCTTTAGAATATTCCAGCGATGGAGGAGATGAGCCCGCCATCGGCAAGCCAATGCACAGATAGGCAATGAACGACCATCTTCTGAAACCTCCAAATCCTTATTAACGAGAGCCTTGTCAAGGATCGACACCCAACCCAAACCAAGTCCTTCAGACCTCGCAGTGATCTAAATAGTTTGATTAACAGTGGCAAAAGAGTATGCCACTGTTAATGGCGTCGCCTGGGCTCAAGGCCATGCCCTAGTCTTGTATGCTGATTTGCGAATACTGCTATTTGGAGAGGCGCTGTGCTCATGCCTGAAAGTTTCAGCTTAGCACATAGTTTTGCCTTATCACCGGCATAACTATTTAGCGAGTCGTTATTATCTTCCTCAAAATTACGGCGCAACCCTGACCTTCGGTCGGGATCTGCGACAATCACCAACTGCCATGATTCACTCAAACCGACCGACGGGGCAAGACAAGCTGCAGAAATTAATTTTCAGCTATTCAAAGTCGTAGGGGTTAGATGCTGAATTCCTTGCCGTCTCGCCGATAAGTTAACAATTCATGTGAACGCCATCGAAAGTTATCGTCAAAGACGGGTGGCTCAGTTATTCTATTTTTCTTAATGCGTCGAAAAAATTGGAAATTATGGGTTTTTCAAAAGCGTTAAAACCAACTAGCGCGACAACAATAATAAATTAGTGAAATCAAAAAACATGGAATGTTAATCAGTACGAAATCCGATATTGATTGCTCAAGGGAAACTTTTGGTTTCACAAAGTTTTAGGGAAATGCAAATCATTTAAGATAAAATAACAGCAAATGTTTTAAGTACTACCAGACGTTAATATCTCGGTGGGGGGATTTATGGCAAGATACGCTCCAATGCGAAAACCGCGTGAAGGGTATCTAAAATCGCAGTATGGTCGAAGGGGTCAAACTTTTGCTGCGCTAGACCTCGGAACCAATAATTGTCGATTGTTGGTGGCGAGGCCCACTCAAAATGGGTTCCATGTGATTGACTCCTTTTCAAAGCCGGTTAGGCTTGGTGAAGGACTTGAGTCAGGAAATGAGCTCAACCAAAGAGCGATAGAACGTACTTTGTATGCTCTGGAAATATGTGCAAAAAAAATGAGGCGGCATGGTGTCAGTCGCTTTCGTAGTGTCGCGACTGAAGCCTGTAGGCGCGCTAAAAATGCACAAAAATTCCTTGATGATGCTTTGGAGCGAACCGGAATAACCATCGAAGTCATAAATCGGAGAGAAGAGGCTAGGCTTGCCGTTTCTGGTTGTCGTTCGCTACTTAATGGGCCCGAGCCCTTCGCCGTGGTTTTCGATATTGGGGGCGGTAGTACCCAGGTGGCATGGCTTTCGCTCGATAGTCAAAAAGATTTACTACATGGAACAATTTCTGTGCCGTTTGGAGTGGTTACATTGTGTGAAAAATATGGTTCTGGGAGCCTTCACCCAAAACTATACCAACAGATTATAGATGAGGTTGGCGAAAAGCTTGCTGCATTTTGCGCCTGTCATAAGATTGCCGAGCGCTGTGTCGCTGGGCAGGTGCAAATGATTGGCACCTCCGGAACAGTTACGACGCTTGCTGGTATTGAAAAAAGGTTAGTGTACTATGATCGCAAACAAGTTGATGGTTCAACTCTTACCTTCGCAGCAATTCGTAAACTCTGCAATGACCTGTGTCGCATGGACATCAGCACACGAGCAAAAGTACCCTGTATCGGTAAAAATAGAGCCGACTTGGTGATTGTTGGCTGTGCCGTTCTAGAAGCAATGTGTAGGCGTTGGCCAGTTGGAAAACTTCGAGTGGCTGACCGAGGTATTCGCGAGGGGATACTGCGAGAATTGATGGCTGAGGCGGATCGCGAAGGACATTGCGGTCCATTGGACAAAGCGGGCAATAAGCTACGGGGTATTTATGGTGTCTAAGGGACAAGGAAAAGGTGCCCGTGGTTATGGTCGTGGCAAACACGTGCGCGTAAAGACCGCTCGCGGCCGCAAAACGTCATCCACTCGTTGGTTACACCGGCAATTTAATGATCCTTTTGTAAGGGAAGCACAGCGGCTTGGTTACCGCAGTAGGGCCGCATTTAAATTGTTAGAGCTTGATGACAGATATGAATTCTTGAAAAAGGGTGCTCGAGTTGTTGACTTGGGAGCAGCGCCGGGAGGGTGGAGCCAGATTGCAAAAGACCGTGTAGGAAACAGCGGATCAGTTGTAGCGCTCGATCTGGTATCGATCGAGCCTTTGGTTGGCGTAGATATGGTAGAGGCTGACTTCTTTAGTGAACAGTCGGTATCATTGCTAGACTTAAAGATTGGTACTCAGGTGGATGTTGTATTGAGCGACATGGCTGCTCCCAGTACAGGGCATGCTTCTACAGATCATCTCAGAATTATGTCATTGGCTGAAGCGGCTTATGATTTTGCAAGGCCTCGTTTGGTTAAGGGGGGCACGTTTGTAACGAAGGTTTTCCAAGGTGGTACGGATCGTGACTTACTTGAAAAATTGAAACGCGACTTTGCTAAAGTGCGGCACGCAAAACCCAAATCAAGTAGGGTTGAATCTGCAGAAATGTACATGGTGGCGATGGGTTTGCAAATCAAGGAATAAAAAAAGAACTTTTTGGAGTGGCTTTTTCAATAGGCTAAAAAACTCTGATCAAATGTGGAATTAGGCTTGGCTGGAAAAATCCATTGTGTATGATGCCTTGTAAATCGCTCATAAGGGGTTTGCATGAAAATTTTGGAAGGGTTGACATTCGACGACGTTCTTTTACAGCCCGCCGAATCCGTTTTTCTACCATCTGAAACAAATACTAGTACACGTCTCACAGCGACAATTGATTTGGGCATTCCTCTAATATCATCTGCGATGGACACGGTTACAGAGCATGCACTTGCCATTTCTATGGCTCAAGCTGGCGGGCTTGGTGTTATCCACAAAAATCTCGACATAAATCGCCAGGCGGAAGAAGTGCGCCGCGTAAAAAGGTTTGAGGCTGGGATGGTTGTAAATCCAATCACCATTCGTCCTGATCAAACACTCGCCGACGCGCATGAACTGATGGATTACCACAAGATTTCTGGTATCCCGGTGACTGAAAATAAAAACGGAAAACTTGTGGGTATATTGACTCATCGCGACGTACGTTTTGCTAGTGATCCGGAACAGCCAGTGGCAGAGCTGATGACTGAAAAACTAGTCACTGTTAGCGAGGGTGTCGATCATCTTCAGGCCAAAAAACTTTTACACGAACATCGAATTGAGAAATTGCTGGTTATTGATCGTCACGGATGTTGTGTCGGGTTGATAACCGTTAAAGATATTGAAAAGGCACAACAATATCCAGATGCGTGCAAGGACGAACACGGTCGTCTTAGGGTTGCAGGTGCAATCGGGACAGGTGATGATGGCCTTGCGCGAGCTGAGGCATTGTTAGACGCCGGTTGCGATGTGGTCGTAATCGATACCGCGCATGGCCATAGTGTAGGGGTGCTACGGGCAGTTGAAAAGGTTAAACAGATTAGTAATTCTGCTCAGGTGCTTGCTGGTAATGTTGCAACAGGTGATGGTGCCAAGGCACTGATTGACTCGGGTGCTGATGCAATAAAGATTGGTATTGGGCCCGGCTCAATCTGCACAACACGTATCGTCGCGGGCGTCGGGGTGCCGCAACTTACCGCAATTATGACCGCTGCCGAAGAGGCGCGTAAACAGAATATCCCAGTCGTGGCGGACGGGGGGATAAAATTCTCTGGTGACCTGCCAAAAGCTATTGCAGCGGGAGCTGACTGCGCCATGCTCGGATCTTTATTTGCCGGTACTGATGAAGCACCGGGGGAGGTTACCCTATTTCAAGGCCGCTCTTACAAAACCTATCGTGGCATGGGATCTTTGGGTGCTATGGCCCGAGGATCAGCTGACCGTTATTTTCAGCAAGAGGTTGAAGAAACTTTAAAATACGTGCCCGAGGGAGTGGAGGGGCGTGTGCCCTACAAAGGTCCTGTGGGTAACGTTATTCATCAACTTGTCGGTGGTTTAAAAGCGGCTATGGGATACACGGGTTGTCAAACAATCAGCGATCTCCAAAATGACGCAACGTTTGTGAAAATTACGAATGCCGGGCTGCGAGAAAGTCATGTCCATGACATAACTGTTACACATGAGGCTCCAAACTACCGCAGTTCTGGTGGTTGATATCTCTTCCGATTTTTCAGTTGAGTTATGACGCCTGGCGCGCGAATACAAGAAACTATTGAACTAATTGACGAGCTGATGTCTGGCAATCATTCGGCAGATCGATTGTTTGCGCGTTGGTTTCGCAAAAGAAGATATGCGGGCTCAAAGGATAGAGCTTTCATAAAAAATCTTATGTATGCGGTACTGCGTAACTTTCATCGACTTGCTTGGTGGACGGGTGGAGACGCATCGGCCCGATCACTGACGCTGGCTGCTAGCATACTTTCAGGAAACGCAAATATGGAAGATCTTGTTGGATGGTGTGACGGGCAAAAATATAGACCTAGGCCTCTTACATCTGGCGAGATTCAAAATTTAAGAAAGCTCAAGAGTGGTGGGGGCTATCTCTCCCCAATTCAGCCGGATGCAGTCAGGTGTAATTTGCCTCGATGGTTGTATGATGAGGCGGTACGAGTTTTTAATGGTAACGTGGAGCAGGAACTTGCTGCGCTTAATACGATAGCCCCCTTAGATCTTCGCGTTAATGAACTCAAAATGAGCCGAGGCCGCGCCGAAGACACTCTTGGGGCCTCGGGTATTAAAGTTTTAAAAACAAAATATGCACCTAGTGGTTTGCGCCTCATGTTGCCGCAATCAATTGAGCGGCTGCCATTGTTCAAAAATGGTTGTATTGAGATACAGGATGAAGGCTCTCAGATTATTGCACATCTGTGCTCGGCTCAAGAGTGCATGAATGTTCTTGATTTTTGTGCAGGCGCGGGAGGGAAAAGCCTTGCTTTAGCAGCAATAATGCAAAATAAAGGTAACATAACGCTTTGTGATATTGATCAAAAACGCCTAAATCGTGCATTGATTCGACTTAGACGTGCAGGCGCGAATAATTATACATTAAAAACAATAGACCCGGATCGCAGCCCCTCAGAACTATCTTCGATGGGCGACTTTGATAGAGTGTTGCTAGACGCGCCCTGCACGGGATCTGGGGTCTGGCGGAGACACCCAGAAGGACGCTTCACGCTAACTCAAACCCGATATAGTGAACTGACCCTTTTGCAGGGAAAATTACTGAAAAGTGCTTCACGTCTGGTGGCGCTTCATGGGCAGTTGATATACGCCACTTGTTCTTTTCTCGCAAAAGAGAATGAGGAACAAATCGAAAAATTCTTATTGGAGTCGGGCAGTTTTACTGTCATTCCAATCAGAGACGTGTGGAGATCTGCTTTTGGTAACTCCTCTCCGTTTAGCGGCGATTACATGCGACTTACCCCCTATCATCATGGAGTTGATGGTTTTTTTGCTGCTGTTCTTAAGCGCATCAAGTGATAAGGAGTCTCTTCTTGGTTCCGAACTTGTAGAGTCTGACTTTTGTCAGCTATCAACGGTAATCATGACAGATAATATCTTAATTATTGATTTCGGCAGTCAAGTTACACAGTTAATAGCGCGGCGGGTTCGCGAGAGTGGTGTTTATTGCGAAATCCATCCCTACAACCGTATCGATCATAACATTTTCACGTCTTATAAGCCCAACGGTATAATTCTCTCAGGGGGTCCCTCTAGTGCAGTTCAAGATAATGCACCCAGGGTTCCTGAGGCTGTATTTGAGAGTGCTTTGCCAATCTTTGGTATTTGTTACGGCCAGCAAATAATGTGTAATCAATTGGGGGGTGTTGTTGAGCCACATGACCATCGCGAATTTGGAAAAGCCATGGTTGAAGTCTCAGAAGAATGTAGTTTACTCGATGGCACATGGGATGTGGGTAGCTCTAACCAGGTTTGGATGAGCCATGGTGATCGGGTTACGCACTTGCCTCCTGGATTTAGAGCTGTTGGTATTAGCGAGGGGGCTCCCTATGCGATTGTTGCCGATGATAAACGGAAGTACTACGGTGTTCAATTCCATCCAGAGGTTGTTCACACGCCCGGCGGAGCCGCACTTTTAAAAAATTTTACGCACAAAATTGCAGGATGCAGCGGTTGTTGGTCAATGGCATCCTTCAGGTCAGAGGTAACGACACGAATTAAGAATCAAGTAGGCGATGGACGAGTTATTTGCGGCCTTTCTGGTGGTGTCGACTCGTCGGTCGTAGCCGTACTTCTAAATGAGGCGATTGGAGAACAACTTACCTGCATTTTTGTTGACCACGGATTTATGCGTTTGAATGAAGCTAACGATGTAGTTTCGATGTTTCGTGATCACTTCAGTATTTCACTTGTGCATCGTGATGCTAGCGATCTTTTCCTGAGGCAATTAGAAGATGTGACTGATCCGGAAATTAAACGGAAAATCATTGGCGGTCTTTTTGTTGATGTATTCGAAGAGGAGGCAAAAAAACTCGGAGGAGCCGCATTTCTTGCCCAAGGCACACTTTACCCTGACGTGATTGAGTCTGTCTCATTTGATGGTGGACCAAGCGTAACAATTAAGTCGCACCACAATGTAGGTGGGCTCCCCGATCGTATGAATATGGAATTAGTGGAGCCCTTACGCGATCTCTTCAAGGACGAAGTCCGTGCTTTAGGGCGCGAGCTCGGTATGCCGGAGCCCGCTATTGCAAGGCACCCATTTCCAGGGCCAGGCCTCGCTATACGTATCCCAGGTCAATCCATAACCAAAGAAAAGTTAGATACGTTACGGCAAGCTGATGCCGTATACCTTGATGAAATCCGCAAGGCAGGACTTTATGATAAAATTTGGCAGGCTTTTGCCGTCTTGCTTCCTGTCAGAACAGTTGGTGTGATGGGTGATGCTCGCAGTTACGATTACGCTTGTGCGCTCCGAGCTGTTACATCAACTGATGGGATGACAGCCGATTTTTATCCCTTTGAACCTGATTTTCTGTCTCACGTTTCGACCAGAATTATAAATGAGGTGAAAGGTATCAATCGAGTAACTTACGATTCCACATCCAAGCCTCCAGGCACTATTGAGTGGGAGTGAATAAAAATTGTTTAAAAACAGTAACTTATTTGAAAAAATATATTTTGTTTTTGTTTGCTTAATACCATTAAATATAATTTTTACTACGGCATTTGCTAAAGATAAATCAAGCAAGTATTCAGAATGCATAAAAGATTTTGGAACAATGAATAATGCCGCAGTTCATAAATGTGCCTCTGAAGTTTCAGAGTTTTTAAAAGTAGAAATTGAACATAAATTAAAACAAATTATTAACAAAATT